>SLQI01000348.1 GCA_007131535.1 Balneolales bacterium
CCGAATTCGCGGATACCCCACCAGCAATCAAAACGGTTTTAACCCCGGTATTCCGGACTGCTGCCTTTACTTTAGCGACCAATACTTCAGTCACCGCATCAACAATTGAAGCAGATAAATCGGCCAGATTCTCATCCGCAAAACCCTCCTTTTCATCCCGCAACCGATAAAGCACTGCCGTTTTCAAACCCGAAAAACTGAAGTCGTACCCATTTTTCATCATCGCTTTCGGAAAGTCGAACCGGCGCGGGTCACCTTTAGCGGCCAGCCGGTCCATTTCCGGTCCGGCCGGATAAGGCAGCCCCAGAAGTTTTCCGGTTTTATCCAGCGCTTCTCCGGCGGCATCATCCCGGGTTTTGCCGAGCAGTTCATGCTCAAATGGAGCTTTTACAATCGAAAGCTGCGTATGACCACCGGAAACGACCAGGCTGATAAACGGGAACTCCGGCTGATGCTCAATAAAGTTGGCATATACATGGGCATCAATATGATTGACCCCTGCCAAAGGGATGTTACGCTGCAGTGCTAAACCTTTCGCAAAGCAGAGCCCTACCAGCAAAGCACCAACCAAGCCCGGCCCCTGAGTTACCGCAATACGGTCTATTTGATCTGTGGAAATCTCAGCTTCCTTCAGTGCCAGTTTTACAGTTCCGGTTATCTTCTCGTCATGTGCGCGGGATGCAATCTCGGGAACAACACCACCCCAGATCTCATGCTCCTGCTGAGAGGCAATGATATTTGATTTCAGCCCTCCTTCCGCATGGTAAACGGCGGCTGCGGTTTCATCACAAGAAGTTTCAATTCCGAGAATATGCATAGCGGCCAATGATAAGAAATCTTCGGGATGGATACCCCCTTTATCCGTATAAAAATATTCGTTTGGTCAACGACTTGATCAACATCTGAATATTCTAAAATTGTGCAAATACAGCCAACCTTCCCGATATCGATTTAAATGCCCCTTTCTTTAACTCTCCCCTTCTAACTCCAACCGATATCATTGATTTTGTTTTACTCATAATTGGGTATTGGTACATCTCATTGCCCGGCAAAAACAAATAATTTTCAGTTGGTTATTGCATTTACCCGCAAAGTTTAATTTATTGGGTAGTGCATACTAAACGTATAGTGAAGAGCTAATAAAAGGAATAAGCAATATGCGAAAATCAATCTCACCACTTGGTGACACCGAACTTGAGATTTTACATCATGTTTGGGAACTGGGAGAAGCCACCGTTGCAGACGTACAAGAACGGATAATGCAGGATAGAAAAGTGGCTTACACGACGGTAATGACCATCATGCGAAATCTCAATAAAAAAGGTTATCTCGATTACGACAAACGGGGAGTGACTTACCATTACCGGCCGGCGCAGTCTGCCGATAAAGTTAAGCAAAACCTCGTATCTACTTTTCTGAATAAGGTCTTCAAGGGTAATGCAGGAGCTCTTGTTCAAAACCTGGTAGAAGCCGAAGGAATCAGTGATAAAGACCGGAAGGAGATCGAGCAAATCATCAGGAAGATGTAAAACCACTAAACTCCTTTCACTTTTATATGACTTTCATCGAACAAACCGGCTACTATGGGTTGCATACATTAGCAACGCCGCTGCTTTGGTGGACACTCACCATTGCAGCGGTGTTGCTTTATTTTTATTTGTTCCCTGTTAAGAGACCCCGTATTCGGTATTATACATCTATAGCCGTACTTCTGTCTCTGCCGGTAGGTGTCATAGTCAGCTTCATGCCATCCAGCATTTATACTACAGTTACGGCACCGGAGAACATGACCTGGATAGCTGCCCCGGAAATTACCATTACAGAGGGTACTGCCGGCACTTCCGGTATCCGCTCTTACGAGGCTCTATGGAGTGGTGTGATACTGTTTACCGCTTTGGGGTTATTTCTGATCTTTTTTTGCCGGTTTATTTTCAACCTGTGCAACCTCTCCATTCTTAAATCCACATCCACTCCGGTTTATTACCACAACTACAATCGATTACTGTTTAAATTACAAACTGAGTTGAGCATCACCCGACCGGTACAACTGCTTCACAGTACCCGGGTTTCATCTCCGGTTTCTTTCGGATGGAAAAATCCTGTGATCATACTTCCGGCCGGCGCTGTTCAACATCCTGAATCAAATTTAAAACCGGTGTTAGTGCATGAACTTCAGCATATTAAACACTGCGACTACCTGATCTCGCTGCTTACCGAATGCGTTACCATGTTTTTAGCGTTCCATCCGGGTACCTGGCTACTGCGCAGGCATCTTTATCGCTACCAGGAAATGCATTGTGATGCAATGGTGCTGGGGCACCGCCCATGCAACCCTGCCGACTATGCCCGTACCCTGTTGGATTATTGCACCGCTTCGACTGTTGCAAAAAATCATCCGGCATGTACGATTTCCCGTTCCGGTTCACAAATACGCGAGCGTATCCTTATGATGAACCGCTACCCCCGTGAAGAACAAACGTATAATTCCAGTTACAGCTTCTGGGTACCTTTTTTGGGAGTCGGATTCTTTTTAACCGCTACAACCATTACCTCCTGTGATCTGACTACAGGACAGGGCGAGAATAACAACCCGGCATTTGCCAACGAATCTTTCGACAGTGAGCCTGCTTTGAAGGAAGGCGTAAATAGTATTCTTGCCGATTTACAGGTTGCGGAAGACGAAATTGATAATGACCAGATCAAAGTGGATGTTGCCGTCGGCGCCGACGGATCGGTTGAAGATATTCGAGTCGAGAAGAGCATGGGTGAGACTTTTGATCGTGCTTTTACCGACGCGATTGAACAAGCCGATTGGATGCCGGCTGAAAACAGCGGAGAACCGGTGGCAGGTCACACTACGATCGGGTTTAACTTTTCACGTGAAGAACAACACCAGGAGCCGGAACCCGAAGGCGGTATTGAGGCTATTTACCAAAATCTGGAGTATCCTGAATCGGCTCGTCGAACCGGAATCGAAGGGGTAGCTATAGTTGGTTTTACAGTTGACGAACAGGGCGAGTTGGATGATTTTCAGATTCTTCGGGATATCGGTGGTGAAACCGGTGAAGCCGTCATTGAGGCTATTCAATCAGTAAATTGGAATCCCGGTTATAAAGACGGGCAGCCAAGTGAGTTCTCCTTTCAGGTGCCCATTCGCTTCCAGCTGAATGAGTAAATCAGAGACTCATTGAGTTTTCGAACGGGGGATCTCTCAGATAGCAGGGTTAATTAGTGCCTGTAAGTAAACGTCAGGATCAAGGTGCGCGAAGCTCCCAAAAAGCGCAGTGTACAACCCGTACATGAGTATTTTTTAGGGACGAGCGGAACGAAGATATGAAGATATAGACGGTTTCTTACAGACACTAATTAAGAGATCATCACTCTGCTGTTGACTTTGTTGCATTCAATTGCTATTAAGCGACTTGCAACGACCACTTCGTACATCCGACTATCGGCTTCTGATGACACCCAAATCCGAACCATCCCGGAAGAGCATTATTGCAGCATGGGCTATACACGTTTTTACAGCAACCGGTATCCTGTTCGCCTTTTTATCCCTGGCCGCAATGTGGGATGGCCGGGCTGATTATGCCCTTTGGTGGCTCGCAGCCGCTGTTATAGTAGACTCCGCCGACGGAACACTCGCCCGAGCATTCCGGGTTACTGAAAACACCCCGTTTATGGACGGGGCCTTACTCGATAACATCATCGACTATATCACCTGGACGCTGCTCCCTTTGTTTTGGGCTCATTTATTTCTGGACGTGCATATCGCAGTTTGCATTTTTGCAGCCATGGCAAGCAGTCTCGGTTTCAGCCGCACCGATGCCAAAACAGATGATTTGTACTTCCTGGGATTCCCTTCTTATTGGAACTTCATTGTCCTTTATCTTTATGTGTTTGATCTTTCCCCGGACTGGTCATCGGCTATATTAATTTTTCTCGGGATTATGGTATTCATTCCTCTGAAATGGATCTACCCCTCCCGTACCCAGGTGCTTATGAAAACCACTTTAGTGCTTTCGGGCATTTACATCATTTTTATCATTTATATGTTAATCTATCTTGATGATACACCGCTGTGGGTGGCATCATTTTCGTTATTCTATCCGATCTACTACATTGCAGCATCAATATATTACGGAAACTTGCCCAGTAACGGCCGGACCTAAGTCCGATACTTCGATGCACTCCAGGTTATCCTATGATTACATATCTTGTTCGAAATAAAGAAAATGCCCTATTCCTTGGGGTTTGTAGCGGACTGGCCGACTTTTTGAAATGGAAAACCCGAACTGTAAGAATACTATTCTTAATCAGTTTAGTATTCGGAGCAGGCACTCCTGTATTTCTGTACTTTTTTTGTGCCATCATTATGATTCTGAATGAAGGCAAAACCAATAGGGATGAATAATGCGTATCGGGATCATCGCGCCGTCTGACCTCCAGTCTTTCTGGGAGCAGCATCTGCGTACATTCCAAAGTGTGCGCGAGGTGGTTATGGTTACCAAGACCGATGCCCTGCCCGATGTTGATGCCTGTCTCTTTGGTGCCTCAACCGATAATCCTGTTGAAGAAGCGCTCAGCCTGCTCAAACACTCCATCCACCTGATGTGGCTATTACCGTTACCCGGTTCGGTTAATATCGCCAACCGATTTATTAAGGTAGCCGAAGAAAGCGGAGCTGTAGCACAATTTATCTGCTGGTCGGTCCATACACCGGCGCTACAAAAAATGATGCAGTTGATTGCCCACCCTCAGAGAATACTGATCCGCCGGAATCTGCCGCACCAGGAATTTATCAAAAGCCGGATATCTCCCGGACAGCTTAATCAAGAAGAAATAGCCTACTGTTGTTACTGGGTTAACCATTCGCTGTACGATGTCCATATTGCCAGAATGCCGGATACGCAGGATCATTCAGCCATTTCTATGACTGATATCCTCTTCGCTAACGGAACCCGTTGTTCTATCCATGTGGATACGGTAGCTAAAAATCATGAACATATCCGCTGCATTTCCAATACCGGGCTGTTGCTTCGCCATGATGTTACAGAAAATAAAGTTGTCAGAATTGATGCCGGGCATGATCGCGATATCCGCATCATACCGGAAACTTTGCCGGAAACACCACCGGCACGTCATGCTTTAACCACATTTTTTCGTTCTATTTCCCGCCCGTCTTTCCGAATTTTTGATCCTCATGAATTAAAACGATATTGCCGGGTAACAGAGGCACTTCAACGAAAAAGCACTCGTTAACTATCTTAATTTTATCCACTAACCACCACCCATAAATATGATGCGAAATCTCATACTGCTAACTGTTATAGCACTCGTTTTCTGGTCCTGTGCCGAACAGGATACCGGGGTAAGCCAGGAGTTACTTGATGCCGGTCTTCAGGTGGAAGATACCGAAGTCGGTAGTGGCGAACCCGCTCAGCGAAATGATATCCTGACGATCCATTTTACCGGATATCTTTCCAATGGTGAAGTATTTGAGTCGACTTACGATTACGACAATCCGATTGAAGTTCTGGTTGGTGCCGGACAGTTACCAATCCGGGGATGGGATGAAGGCATGCTCGGAATGCGAAAAGGAGGAAAGCGAACCCTCACTATTCCCTCTGAACTTGCCGCCGGCGAACAAGGCATGGGAGATTTTATCCCCCCCAATGAAGATCTGACCATGGAAGTCGAACTAATTGATATTTCCACACCACCGGAGCAATGGGAGTATCCTGAAGACGAGCTGGAAACTACCGAATCCGGCCTTCAATACTACATCCATGAGGAAGGCAGCGGGGATCCTCCTGCTGAAGGTGATCTGGTTACGGTACATTACACCGGCTTTCTTCAGGAAGATGGCACCTATTTCGACAGTTCCGTAATGCGGGATGATCCTTTTCAGTTTGAAGTAGGTACCGGCCAGGTAATCCAGGGATGGGACGAAGGTGTTTTGATGATGAAAGAAGGTGAACGCCGAACATTAGTCATACCGCCCGAACTCGGATACGGGGCATCCGGCGCCGGACAGGCTATACCACCAAACGCCACGCTGGTCTTCGATATTGAAATGATCAGCATCGGCGAATAAGCTCCGATTTAAGAATAATCCCCCGGATGCCGTTTCTGATAATAACGGCATCCGGCTTTGCTCCTCTGTTTATTTCGGTGATTAATTTGGTTAAGTTGGAATTAATCCCGTAACCCATATTAACCTTTACCCCTCATTTACAAACTTATGCAATCTGTTCGCATCAAACAGGTCGACGCCTTCACCCGGAAGCCGTTTACCGGTAACCCAGCCGGTGTCGTATTGGATTCTGACTCTCTTCATACTTCCGATATGCAAAAGATCGCCAATGAAATGAACTTATCGGAAACCACATTTGTCACCAAACCGGAGTCGGATAAATGTGATCTGCGCCTGCGCTGGTTTACCCCCCAACAGGAAGTGGATCTTTGCGGACATGCCACCATTGCTACATTCCATGCCATGGCGGAAGAGGGGCAATTCGGTCTTCAGGTGGATGAGCCTCAGACTTTTCTCATTGAAACCAAATCCGGCCACCTGACAGTTGATGTAGAATGGAAAGATTTCACTCCCTATATCAAATTCAGTCTCCCTATTCCACAGTTTTTCCCGTTTCCGGATGATATTTCATTTCTTTGCGGTGCGCTTGGCCTATCCGAGATTGAATTGAGCCAAAAAGTTAAACCGCAGATTACCGCGCAGGGATACTGCTACGTACCTTTGAAAAATTATGATAGTCTTAAAACCCTGGAACCTAACTATTCACTGCTTCGGAAACTCAACGACCGGCACGACCTCAACGGGTTTGCCGTTGTAACCACCGATTCCGGAGACCGGGACCACGACTGGCACATGCGTTTTTTCGCTCCCTCTCTTGGGGTTGATGAGGATCCGGTAACAGGTTCAGCCAACGGACCCATGGCGGCTTTCCTTTATCAGAATGGCTTTCTGGATCCCAATAAATCGTACTTCACCTTCAAAGCTGCTCAGGGGCGCTTTTTGAACCGTCCCGGAGTCGTATTTGTCAACATGAGCGTTGCCAACGGTGAGGTTACCGAGCTGCAAATAGCCGGGCAGGCGATTACGGTCATGGAGGGGACTATCTTTTCCAGAAAAAATGTACCCGAAAGATTTTAAAAGGAGAATTCGAGTGGGATAAGTTCTCGTTTGGCTATCAATTAAACTCTCCTGCATTCAGACTTCAATTGACAGATGTTTTTAGCCGCGGATTTTCGCGGATGCACACGGATTTTTTGTGATATTAGTTCAACACTATAGCCGAGGTAATAAATCAGTCACTTTCCCAATAGTGCCGCGCGAATGGTCGGGATTAAGAGCTGCCATAGACAGATTTTTTTACCGCGGATCTGCACGGATTAAAACGGATTGTATGGGCTAAGTGTAAAAAACACTAAGTCCGGAACGCAGTGGAGGACGACCGAAAATAGCCCTGACCGTTGCGGAGCAAAAGGTCGGGGGGTACGAGGAGCACCCAACACCCCTCATCCCGAGGCTATGAAATTGAATCTGCTATTATAGGTGGACGAGGGATGCACGGAAAAGCGCCAGCCATCTAAGGCGCGAGGACGCGGGGGTGATAATGGGCAGGTGCGGGGATCCGCCGGTAGTCGGACACGGCGCACCCGGCCGGCGTTTAGTTTTTTAGGCAGGTTTTTGTCACCTTAACAATAGTACCCCGGTGCGAGGTATTAGCGACGGCATGTGGCAAGTGCTGTAAGCTTCGCTTACACGACACTCTCTCCTGATATTATCAAACATATAGTAAGAGATCCGGCCCCGTAGACCAAGGCCGGATCTTTTTTATTACTGATGTGAGTGTATCTGACCGGTGCAGATGCAGTATTCACCGGCAGGAAGCGTTTCCCCTTCGCTGTGCATGTACCAGTCAAACTGTTCACCGCGTTCGGTTTGCTCCCACCAGAACGGCATTCGCTCCCGCGGATGATTACCGATCTCATTCATCGTGTCGGCATCGAACAACCGGCCGTTGATCATCGTGTAACTTACGTACTCGGAATCACGAATATCCTGATCCGGATTGCCGTCAATAACAATCAAATCAGCCAGTTTGCCCTCTTCAACGGAGCCGAGATGTTCGCCCATTCCGATATAATGCGCACCGTTGTACGTGGATGTTCGGATGGCTTCAAGAGGGGTCATGCCACCCTGCTCAAAAATCCACATCTCCCAGTGTGCGGCCAACCCCTGCATCTGTCCGTGGGCTCCCATATTTACTTTCACACCGGCATCGGTCAGGTCTTTGGATTTTTCAGCACTCAAAATATGCCCCTGCTCATACTCCTCATCAGGAATTTTCATCCGGTGGCGGGAGAGTGGATCCACTACAGAGCGAGGCGTAAAATTCAGCAGCCGCTCTTTTTCCCACACATTGGTTTTCTGATAGAAGTAGTTCTCACCCCGAATACTTCCGTAGTTCACCACGTGTGTGGGGGTATAACCGGTATTGCTGTTCCCCCAAAGAGTAGTTACATCCTCATATACCGGGTAAATCGGGATGTTATGCTCAATTCCGGAATGGCCGTCCAGAATCATCGACATGTTGTGCGTAAAGGTTGATCCCCCTTCGGGATGCACCATAATACCCAGTTCCTTCGCCGCTTCCATTACCTGCTGCCGCTGATCCCGCCGGGGCTGATTGTAGCTCTTCACCGTAAATGCCCCGAATGCTTTGGTCCGGCGCAGGTGAGATTTGGCATCCTCCAGGCTGTTGATAATCGCGCGGAAATCTCCTTCCGCACCATAGAGAATGCGGCCGGTTGAAAAAACCCGCGGACCGATCATATTACCGGCACGAACCATCTCCGACTGGGAGAAGATCATCTCGGTATTGGAAGAAGGATCATGAGCGGTGGTAACCCCATACGCCAGATTGGCGAAATACTCCCACTGCTGATTCGGACTCAATCCATGCCGGAAGTTTCCGATATGAGCGTGAGCATCCACAAGACCCGGCATGATGGTTTTGCCATCGACATCCTTCACATAGGCCTCATCGGGAATATCCACATCTCCGGTTTCGCCGACCCTTTCAATACGGTTTTCCCTTACAATCACGGTTCCGTTTTCAATCACCTCGTCATTTTCATTAACGGTGATGATTCGCGCATTGGTAAGGGCTACGATGCCGTCCGGCTTATCCGTTTCAAGTTCCAGACCGATATCAATGCCGTCGCTATCTCCCAAAGGCAGGTTTCCTTCGCCGCCGGCATTCAGAAAGTCAAATGCCTCATCAAGAGAAACTGAAAAATACTCCTTGCCGAGCGTCCAGTTTAGTTCATCACTATCGCCCGACCAGTGCAAGCTGATACCGGCATCCTCAGCTACATGCGTTACCGGTATCGCGCGGGTATTGGCACTGAGCGTAATATCTGTTCCTACACGCGGCATCGGAGCAATGTACACTTTGAACAATTCATTAAAAGCGACCCAGTTTCCATCCGGGCTGGGAACAAAGTTATTGGCATACTGTGAGTTAAAATGAACCCGCTCGTCATGACCGTTCAGATCAACGCTCTTATATTCACGTGCCAGATACGATCCTCCAAGGAAATAAATCCGGGAGCCGTCATCATTGAAACGTGCATCGGAGCCGTGGTCCAGAACTTTTTTAGCATCCTCTCCATCGGCCGTCATGGTATAGATACCCGGATTCAAGCCGTGCGTATGCCCCTGGTGATTATTACCTGATTCTTTCCGGTACACGATCATATCACCATCGGGATTAAAGCGAGGTTTTCGGTAGATTCCTTTTTCCTCCGTCAACTGAACCGTTTCACCGGTATTCAAATCACGCCGTTGGATCGCTCCTTTATCTTCATCATGCCAGGTAACATATAACAGGTACCGGCCATCCTGTGAAAAATAGGGCTCAAACTCCAGTACATCTTCGCTGTCGGTAAGTCGTTGTGGAGTTCCGTTGGGCAGGTCTTTCTCCCATAGAAAACCGGCGGCATTGAAAATCAGCGTGTTGCCATCGGGTGATGTTTTTGCATGGCGGATGGCTTTCGATTCGAAAGTATCCGGGGCGGGATCATGCTCAAAACGAACAGCATCAGCTATTCGCTGGCGTACATCAGCTTCAAACGGAATGGTTTCAACCTCATAAGAATCAACATTCAGTTTTCTGAATTTTCCACGGGCGTAGAAAATCAGGTGATCACCATCCGGTGTCCAGTTGAAATTGGTATAGGGACCGAAAATAGCCCAGGCGTTCTGCTGATCCAGGCTTAACTCATCATATACCGGCCATTCTTCACCGGTAGTGAGATCCCGGATATACAGTACCGACTTTTCTCTTACCCGCTTGATGAAGGCCATTTTGTCACCATCCGGTGAAATCGTAGGACTGATGGCGCCACCCGGACCACCGGTTACCCGTTCGGTTTCCCCGGTTTCCCGATCGTAGCGATTGATCACATATATTTGTGAGTTCGGGTCTTTATCATACTGAAACATTCCCCCGGGATAAACATCCTGGCTGTAGTAGATGTAGTCACCTTCAGGGGAAAGAAACGGCTGCCCCAGATCCTGCTGATCGTTCATCCGCTCAACCAACTGAATACCGCTGCCGCCGGTATGGTGATATTTCCAGAGTTCACCTGCACCAAGTGAACGAGTAGAAGTAAAATGTTTACGGGCAATCAAATATTCACCGTCTTCCGTCCAGACAGCATTATTTAAAAGCCTGAAATCCTCCTCGGTTACCTGTCGGGCATTAGATCCGTCGCGATCCATCACCCAAATGTTATCCCCGCCGCCTTTATCACTTGTAAATGAAATTTGCTCACCGTCGGGGCTGAAACGCGGTTGAACTTCATAGGCATGATATTCACGCAATGGCGTAGCTTCACCACCATCAACCGGCATAATATAGATATTACCCAGAAGGTCGAAGATGATTTCTTCACCATCCGGACTTACATCCAGATTCATCCAGGTACCTTCATCTACCGTATATTCAATTTCCTCCATGGAAATGTTGTCGTAGGGATCGTTTACATCCCATTCCTTATCATCATTATCCTGAGTTGTTGCCCCGATAGCGCTACAGGCATGCAGGCACAAACCCAGACCCATCAATAGTATTCGATACATAGGAAGTAGTTTTGTTATGATTTATTCGTCAGGCAAATAGCGATCGGTTTAATATTGATGTTTTAAGTTGATCCTGCAACCTGATTTGCACATTTTTAACAGTCGCCGTTTTAATTCTGATAGTATGATGAGTAACAGTAATTTCACTATATTTACGGCGACTACAATATCGATAAATCCATGTCATCCAAACATATTTTAGTTACAGGGGCGAGCAAGGGGGTCGGACGTGCAACCGCGGCTGAATTGGCACGACGCGGGCATAACGTTAGCGTAGTTGCCCGATCGGAGGAGAAGCTCAAACAATTACAAACAGAGTTTCCCGATGCTGTTCGGCTCTATCCGGCCGATCTGACCAACGTTGATCAAATCGAGCAACTGGGTAAACACCTTGAAATTGAGGATCCGTTGCAATGCGTCATCCATAATGCCGGAGGGTTGATCAACAAAAAATTTACGGATTTGACTGATGCAGACTGGTATCAGCTCATTGAGATCAATCTGATGTCAGCTGTACGAATAATTCGCTCTTTTGTCCCTTTAATGGCGGAAAACAGTCATGTCGTCTCGGTTGGATCAATGGGCGGATTCATGGGTGCTGCAAAGTTTCAGGGGTTATCAGCTTATAGTACCACTAAAGGTGCATTAACAACCCTGAGTGAATGCCTTGCCGTTGAATTGAAACAACACAAAATAAACAGTAATTGTCTGTGTCTCGGGGCCGTTCACACGGAAATGTTTGAGATGGCCTTTCCCGGTAAACACGCGCCTGTTAAACCTGACCAAATCGCAGATTTTATCTCGGACTTTGCGACTAAAGGTCACCATTTTTTTAACGGTAAAGTACTACCCGTTGCAATTCAGGAGCCATAAACTGATAAAAAAGGAAAAATTATGATACGGAGATCTTTTATAACTGCCTTGATTTTGATTATCACCATGAGCTTAATCAGACAAAGTGATGCGGAGGCTCAGGTCATGAGAGATGTCATGTTCAATACAGGGGCGGGAACTGTAACCGGTGCCGGTTTAGGAGGTGCTGTAATGCTGCTTAATAACTCAACTGATCTGGACCCTTTGAGAGTAGGAGTGGGGGCAGGAACTTTATTCGGGCTAGGTATTGGTATTTATGATGCATTTACTATCCCCTCCGATGACGACTATTATTTCGATGGCGTCTTCGCATCCGGAAGATACCGGGGAACCGTGATCCTTCTTGATACATTTTACGGAGCCGGCACCGGCGCGCTCGTAGGAACAGCAATTTCTTTAATCGGCGGCACTCCTGTACTGGAAGGGCTCCGGATAGGCTCAGGAACCGGAGCTTTTATTGGTTTTGGTTTCGGTCTGTTTGATGCCTTCGTTTTAGGCAGACCGGTGGCATTTGATGATTTTTTCGAGGATTATACGGTAAGCCGAACAGATGCCCCGTCCGGTATAATCTCAATGGAGATCAGCTCCTCCGGTTCTGTTTCATTTTTCGATGCGGAACTGATTTCATATCATGATTTCAGTACATCAACCCCAAAGCTACAAACGGATATGGCATTGTGGGTCAGCCGATGGAGTCTAAACTTTTAGGAGGAACTGATACCAATTACCATTTACTAATGCATCAATCGGCATAACTTATACCGAGTAACCCGCTATTGCTTTTTAACTTTGGAGCCTTCATGTACCGGGGCATCACTGGATAAAAGTTTGATGATTTCTTTTACCGTTATCAAATGTCCGGCTATGGAGTGATGAAAGCCGTCACTCATATAATTCCAGGCTTCCGGAGGATTACCCATCCTGCTCCCGGTCGGATCAACTATATAGCCGGTTTTCCCCGCAATTACCTCCCGATACTCCTGCAGTACCTCTTCTTGCAGGATACCATTAAATAGCGGAACCTCAACCATCATTTCGGTGATCGGAGGAGTTGGGGTTATCCAGACCAAAGGATTTTCCAGCTGCAGATTCAGGGCTTCTTCCATTGTACTCAGGTTTTCCCAGAATTCAGCAAGGGAGATAACTGTGCGGCTTTCATGGATATGAGGGCGTTGAGCATCATCATTTCCAAAGGCAAGGAATACCCAATCGGGCTCATGCGAAAGCACATCACGACTTAATCTCAACATAGCCTGTGTGGTAGTTTCACCCCCAAGTGAAGCATCAACCCATTTGAAATCCGCTTTTTCAACGTGCAGATTTAAAGCATTTTGCAGGATCTGAAACCAGCCCTGCCTGTCATCGGCTACAGAATCACCGATTAATACAATGGTGTCATTATTTTCAAACGGGAGTTTATCAATCGCTTCAAGAATTTCTTCATCTTTGAGAAGCTCCTCAGAAGCCATCTTCACCTGTTTTTCAAAGTTTTCAAGAATTGACTGGTACTCCCCGTATTCAATACCAATAAAATCAGCAACAGCTTCCGGATCACTTACCCCGGGCAATAGCGGATATTTTTTTTCTGGTCTCAGAAACTGAATTAAGTAGTCGAGTAGTTTTTCTTTCTCTTCTCTGTTTAACATCGAATTGGGTTTTAAATCTGAAGTTTTGGAATGCGTCCCGGGAGTAATTGACTGACCAAACAATGAAATCAGCCCTATTAAAATTTGATTGATGTGTTTAGCGGCAGACCGCGATAGCCTTACGTGTGTTGAGCGATTAACTGTTCAACAAGTTTGGGCATGCCTTTAGCTGCGGTATCTTCGATAAAATGAACTTTATTTGAGAAGTAGGCTTCCGGTCTTTTTGGGTCAACCACATAGATTTCCGTATCCGGAGAAACTTCGTTAGTCAGGGAAGCAGCGGGATATACTACCAATGATGTTCCTACAACGATAAAAATATCTGCCTTCTGAGTTGCAATGGCCGCATCATACATTTTTGGAACCATTTCCCCGAACCATACTATATTCGGTCTTAGCTGACCTCCCTGCGGGCATTGGTCCCCGAAGTTAATGGAGTCGGCCCCTATATTGATCACATAATCCGGATTTTTTTCACTTCGGGCTTCCGTCAGTTTGCCATGCAGATGTATAACTTTTTCAGAGCCGGCTTTTTCATGCAGTTCATCAACATTCTGAGTAATTACGGTGACATCAAAATATTCCTGTAGTTTAGCAACGGCTTTATGGCCCTCATTGGGCTCAGCTTGCACCGCTTGCTTTCTTCTGATATTGTAGAATTCGAGTACTTTTGCCGGATTGTTTTTCCATCCTTCCACTGACGCTACTTCCATAACATCATGCCCCTCCCATAAACCTCCGCTATCACGGAATGTAGAAATACCACTATCCGCACTTATACCAGCACCCGTAAGTACAACTACCTTGATCATAGTTTAACGGAATTGCTTTATTAGCCCCTTAGTTCCCTGGCCGGGTTATCAGATAAATGGTTACTCCAATGAGGTGTAGATGCGTAATCATCTACCAGTGCAGGGGTTTTCATGCCGTGTAATGAAGCGACCAGTGAATCTACTTCATGTTTTAGATGATCAACACACTGGTTGATCAAATCAGAATTGAAACCGGTGCCTTGCATTTTCAAAACCATTTCCAACGAAAGTACTCTTCCCAGAACTTTGCCTAACTCCACGATCCTATTTTGTGCAATTTTCAGGTTAACCTCAAAATTCAAAGAATCTTTGAAGTAGTCAGAAGCATGGGTAGTTAACTCAAATCGAGTGAGAAATTCATATAAATTATTGAGTTTATACTTCTTCATCTGCTTGATGACCGATTCTGCTACCTGTTGGTACAGAATATCATTAGAACCTTCAAAAATTTGAAATGGTCTGCTGTCTACGATTGACCTGCCTGCAATATGGTCCAGTCTATACCCTTTTGCTCCGACGAGTTGAAGTAAAGACTGAGCAGCTTCATGCATGTAATCAGTAATAACACTTTTTATCGAATTAGCCGGTATATCGTCTCTGGAAAGATCCTTTTCTACCCCTCCATGTTGTGCAGTATATGCACACATTGCTGAACAAGTAGTGAAATAGGCCTGCAGGCTGGATATTCTATGTTTTACCTGATCATATTCAATCAATGATTTACCACCGACATAACGATTTCTACAGTGATCAACGGCTTCATCCAGCATACGTCTTAAATACCCCATTGCCATACCCGGAAACTGCAATCTGCTTCGATGTAATATATCGAGCATCATCATCACCCCGTTTTTTTGTGGAATCAGTTTGTTCTGTTTAGGTACCTCAGCGTCAATAGCATTTCTACCATAAGGCAAAATATGTAATCCAAGATTCTGATAATATTCAGTCACATTCAGTCCCGGAGTACTCGCATCATAAACAAAAAAGTCCACATCCCTGGCCAATTGGCCATCGGCGGTTTTTTTCCTTGCAGTGAGCAACCAATAATTGGCCCAGCCGGTCAGTCCAGCCCAGTGTTTAGTTCCCTTAATTTTGTATGAGTTTTCAGTTTCTTCATACTGGGTTTGCATGTGAAGGGCATCCGAACCATACTGAGGTTCGGTAATCATCAATCCCCCCATATTATCCTGATACAGAAACTTATAAAATACATCCTCTTTTACTTCGCGTGTTCCATACTTACCGATAGGCTGTAGAAACAGCCCCCCATTTATACCAAGCATCAGGGAAAGCGGCAGCGATTGATATGAGCTTGTTTCGAGAATAGAAAGACATTCTTTCATATTAACTCCGCGCCCACCATATTCTTCCGGAATAAATGCTGCTAAGGGTTTCGATGTCATTATCTGCCGTTGATATTCTCTTGACAGCCCTCTGTTAAAATCGGGGTCTAAAGTATAAGGCTGTCCTGAAAAAACATTTTTAAGTGTTTCTTTAAATGAATTCAGATAGGAAGAAAAATCTTCTAAACTGGCATACAGTTTTTCAGAAAAATCGGAAAAGGAGGATCTTTTACTCAAATCGACTGCGAATTAGTTAAACGTTAAATAGTAAAGCATCAACTGAAAGTAATTACGATAAGTTATTTTTCCTATTGCACATATTATTAGAAATAAAAAAGCTCTGCCATGTTAATACACGACAGAGCTAAAATAATATGTAGGGAATAAAAAAGATAAGATGAGGCGGCGACCTACTCTTCCACCGTTAGGCAGTACCATCGGCGCTGGGGAGCTTAACTTCCGTGTTCGGCAAGGGAACGGGTGGGACCTCCCCGCTGTGGCCAC
>SLQI01000474.1 GCA_007131535.1 Balneolales bacterium
CCGATTACGGATATGGCCATCGGGCTCCACATTTCAGCACCTTCACCGAGGGCGAGTGCAAGCGGAAACATGGCCAGAATGGTGGTAAAAGTGGTCATCAGCACCGGGCGTAACCGCAGCTTGCCGGCTTCAATAATGGATTCGAAGACTTCCATTCCGTTGCTTTGCAGCAGACGGATATAGTCGATCAGTACGATGGCATTTTTTACTACGATACCGACCAGGATAACCGCTCCCAGCATACCGACGACGCTCAATGCGATGCCGGTAAACAGTGCTGCCAGAAGTACGCCCGTCATTGCGAAAGGTATGGAAAACATAATCACCAGGGGATCGCGAAATGACTCAAACTGCCCGGCCATCACGATGTAGACCAGGATCAAACTAATAATCAGAATGAGAAATAAATCGCTGAAAGCGCCTTCCAGTTCTTCGATATCTCCACCGTATTGAATCTCCACCCCGGCCGGGATGTCCATTTCAGCTAATATAAGGTCGAGGTCCGCAACCACATCGCTCAGGGGCCGCCCAACCAGTCCGGAAGATACGGTCACCACTCTTTCCCGGTTTAACCGCTCGATATTCGGGGGAGTCTGAATTTCCCGGATTTCGCCAAGATCAGCCACGCGCACCGGGAGTCCGGCAGGTGTCATTAAACTGATGTGCTCTACCGAAGACAGACTGTGCCGGTCTTCATCCCGGTAGCGTACCACGATATCATATTCTCTTCCTGCTCTGCGAAATTGCGATGCTGTCAGCCCGTCCATGGACCCGCGCACGGCATTCGAAACCAGAGAGGAATTCATCCCGGAAAATGCGAGTTTTTCCCGGTCCAGTCTCAGTTCAAACTCGGTACGGTCATCCCCCCGGCTGCTGCGAATATCCCGCACCCCTTCGATATCCTGCATCCGGGCTATCAACTCGTCTGCAAATACTGAAGTAGCCGTCAGGTCTCTGCCCAGGATGTTGATCTCCACCGGCCTTACCGCACCGGGTCCGCCACCTCCCGGGTTAACTTCAAACCTCCTGATTTCAGGAATCTCCGCCATCCTCTCCCGCAGGACTTCAGCGACTTCAAAAATGGATCGGTCCCGTTCGGCTATTCCCACGAGGCTCATGGTAACATTGACAATAAACCCCGGCTGCGTTCCGGCAAATCCGGTTCCACCGGCCTGAATTCCATAGTTTTTGATTTCAGGCACCTCCTCTCTAAACATCGTTTCCAGTTCACCGACTACTTTTTCAGTATAGGCCAGGTTTCTTCCGGTTGAAAGCTCTGCCTCCATTGTAATCTGGCTGTTATCGGAAACCGGCATAAACTCGAACCCGATCAGCGGAATCATGGCTAAGGATGCCGCAAAAATGACAACGGCACCGGCCACCACGCGTTTTTTACGGATCAATGACCACCGTATCGCCCGGGCGTAATTCTCCTCCAGAGCTGAAAAGTTTCGTGAAAAGCCTGCGACATAGTACTTAAACAACATGCCCGGCTTCTTTTTCTTTTCAATATGATCGATCATGACCGAAGCCAGCATTGGAGTCAGCATTAATGCTGATATTGTTGAAGTAACCACCGTAACTACAACAATAAAACCGAGCTCCTGAAACCAGATCCCCAGCATTCCGGTGATGAATGTCAGTGGCAGGAATACAGCTACAACCGTCAACGTAGATGCGACGACCGCTGTGAATACCTCGCGAGTACCCCGTATAGCCCCGGCTTTAGGCTCATCTCCCGCTTCAATCCTGCGGATCACATTTTCAAGTACTACGATGGCATCATCCACGACCATCCCCAATGCGATGGCAAGTGATGAGAGGGATATAATATTGAGCGTACTGCCCGTCAGTGCCAGATAGATCAACCCAACTACAAGTGAAACCGGAATCGTGACGGCAATGATCAAAGTCGCCCGCCAGCGATGGAGAAAAGCAAACACGATCAAGACCACAAACATCAGGGCATAAAACAGTACCATCGAAAGATTGTTGATCGCCTGGTTGATGAACACGGATGTATCAAAAAGCACAATCAATTCCACATCCGCGGGCAAACGCTCCTGCAATGCAGGCAGACGTTTATTAATTTCCGAGGCCACCGCTACGGTATTGGCATCGGCTTGCTTGCTGGCAATAAAAATCACACCCCGGCTGCCATCAATTCTGCCGATACTGGCTGCCTCTTTGAATGCCAGTGATACGGTGGCCACTTCATTCAGGTAGACAGCCTGCCCTTCATTGTAGGCCACTACGATATTACCGATATCCTCTTCGCTGGTGAATTCAGCGTTCGTTCTGAGATTATAGGATGAAATTCCGAGGTCCAGGTGTCCGGCAGGAACCATGACATTTTCCGACCGGATGAGCTGATTAACCCGATCGATATCCAGGTTGTAAGCTTCCAGCTTTACCGGATCAATGGAAACCCGGATTTCCTGCTCCGGTGCTCCGAACATTACCACGGCACCTACGCCGGGCACCCTGTTTAACGGGGCGATTACCTCATCATCCAATAGTGATTCAAGCTCATAATAACTTTCATCAGCTATTGCTGAAAACACCATTACCGGAATGGCGCCGGTATCAAATTTCTGGATCAGCGGGTCCTCTATGCCGGCCGGCAAAAATATTCTGGCGCGGTTAATCGCGTCTCTCACATCGGCGGCTACCTCCAGCATATCTGCTTCCCAATCAAAATTAAGGGTGATAATGGAGACATTGTCGATAGATTCCGAGTAAATCTCTTCCAGATAGCCAATGGTGCTTAATGCCGTCTCAAGCTCGCGGGTAACGTTTTGCTCAACATCAAAAGCGCTTGCGCCCGGATAGGGTGTGAGCACAGTGATTACAGGCGCCTCGATCCTCGGGAACAGGTCAATGGGAAGCCGGGTAAATGAATACACCCCGAAAACGATTACTGCCATAAACAGCATCGCGGTAGCTACGGGCCTGTTGACGGATAATTCATAGATTTTCATGTTAGGTCCTGTGCGTATATTACATAAGAGAATATTTTACTTTGGTTATTGCATCACTCGATTACCCGGACCTTTGTGCCGTCGAGTAATCGTTCGGTGCCTTCCATAATCACCGGTGTATTCACTTGCAGCCCTTCAATAATTTGCAGCTTCTCTTCATGGCGCGGTCCAATCGAAACCTCTATCCTCCGGGCGGTATCTTCATCAACCGTATACACAAATCGGTGGCCGGTTCCCGGTTCGCGCTGTACGGCCACGGCAGGTAAAAAAAGGCCTTCCCGCTCCTCCAGGTTTAACCTGACCCTTGCAAACATTCCGGGATTGAGCAGCCCGTGTTCATTATCTATCCGGATTTCCGTTTTAAATGTGCGCGTGACCGGGTTCACCCTTCTGGAGACATGGGAAAGTTCACCTTCAAAGGTTTGCCCGGGATAGGTATCAAGCTGAACTTCAACTAACATACCCTGCCGCACCATCGGGAACAGCCGCTCGGATAAATAAATCGTTACTTTAGCCGGATCCATGGTCATGAGGGTCATCATTGCGGGTCTTGTTCCTCCGGGAGCATAGACCTCACCCTCGACAAAATACTTGTCGGTTACAACACCGGAAATCGGGGCTGTCAGGAAGGTGTTTTCGCGGATCTGATTATAGCTGCTTCGGGCATTCTCAAATTCAGACTCGGCACGCTCGAGCTGCTGACCTGATACCGCGCCGACTTCAACCAGATTGCGCAGCCGTTCAACTTCTCGCCGGGCTGTGTTGAGTCGAACTGTGGCCTGATCCAGATTGGCCTGCTCCATTACGGCAAGTGTATCCCCTTCATCAACATAATCCCCTTCCCGCACATATAGCCGCTTAAGGCGGGCACCAGCCACACCCGAAATGTAAGCCATAGCCCATTCTTCAATACTTCCGGCAAACTCCCTGGAGTACATCAATCGCTCCTGGGTTACGCTGGTAGTCCGTACCGGTATCAACTGTTCTTCGGATGGCGTCTCTGCGATACTTATTTCCTCTGCGCCCCTGCTTTCAAGGACCAGATACAGTGCTCCAAGCACTACAGCTATTATTATGACGACCCCGATTATTTTTTTGGTGATCATGTTCGTTTCACTATGTGTATGTGCGATTTAATGTTTTATGGATGAATCCATACCAAGAATCTGCTCGAGTTCGAGAATGGCATCGATATAATCAAAGATGGATTGCAAATAGTTGAGCCGTGCATCGGTGGTCGCAAGTTCGGCGTCGTTAACTTCTATCAGACTTTGCGTGCCGTTTTCATAGCCGACGCGTGCAATTTCATAGCCGCGCTCTGCCTGTTCGCGGTTCAGGCTCTGGGTTTCAATCGCCAGCCGGGCCTGCTGCATCCGATCGTACGTCACGATATGTTCCATAACCAATGCTTCGGTCAGGTGGGTCTTCTGCTCTTCTTGCTGCCGTATCCGGAGACGTGTCTGCTGATTTTGGTAATTTCGCTCAAACCCTGAAAACAGCGGAATATTCACGCTCACCCCGAAGTAAGTGGTCCTGATCCAGTTATAATCAAACGGCCGGAGCTCGTTGCCCTGCGCCTGATGCGTGTTCACCCC
>SLQI01000372.1 GCA_007131535.1 Balneolales bacterium
GATTGGCCGGCCGGGTAGAGCTGTAATCCCAATTGATATCAGGGTCCGGAGTCTCATCCGTAAGGCCCGCATGTTCATACAGCTCTTGTTCGGTTAATTCCGGATAGGAGTGATCCCGGGATAATCGGAATAATTTCCGGGCCAGCTGCAACATGGGTTCACGGTTGTTGCTGTATCCCATGCCTTCAAATAAAGCCAGGGCCGTCATCTGTTTCCAGGCCTGATACGGAGGTAAATCCCGGTTATAGTATTGCATCAGGTGGTTGACCCGGTAGTCGAAGTATTCCCGGCGGGCCAGTGCAAACTGCCGTTCGACGACTTCATGGCCGATTTCCGTTATACGGGCCTCACAGGGCAGGCGGTTGTCGTTGTGTTTTCGCTTTAAAAGGGAAAGTACGGATTCAGATAAGGCATCATAAAGATTTAAAGCGGGAACCGGCGTTCCATCCTGCCGTGTAACGGAAGAGGCGTCCGGGTCCGCCACAATATGCAGTATTACACTGTTATAGGCCGGATCTTCGTGATGGCGGTGGGTATACCAAAGGCGCGTTTCGGTATGCAGTTCGATATCTCCGTACATCATCAACCCGTCTATACGAATTCTGGCTCTCTTAAAGTCCGGGCCGTCGCCGTGGTTTAATTCACCCTGAAACTCTATGGAGATGTGCCTGCCGCAGCCGGTTTTCAGGTTAAACGGGTCAAACAGTATATGCTGCCATACGTATTGAAAAAGGGACTCTCTCATGATTAAGCCGCGGGTTTGTTTGAAAATAATGGCCTCAGACTACCAGCAATTCAAAAGGTGTTGGCATTACCCGGCGTTATTGTTGGTGCATCCTGGCCGCTTCGTCTTTTTCACACAGATTAATATTGTCGAAGATACAGAATTCAATATGTATGTGCAAAATATGTTTGTTTCTGTGTGATCAATTGGAAAAGGATCGGATAGGTGGTCGGCAAGTGTGCTGTGTAGTAGAAAAGAGCTGAATTACATGAGCTAAATTTAGTATTCGATACGATTGGAGAATATGAATGTATACACTGAGTAAATTAAAGTAAGTTTAAATCCGATAACCCTTAAAACAATTTGAAGTTACCTGTTAACATCTTCCCCGAAAATTTGTAACTTACAACACTGAAAATCGCAAACGGCATCAACATGATCCGGATTATAAACACATTATTTTACAATCAGTCAATGAAACTGAGCCTTGGAAAAATAACCCCGCTATTATTTTTTTCCGTTTTTCTGGCAGCCTTTAGTGCTGGTAATTTTACATTGACTGAATTCAGAGCTTCCCTTTCTGAAGAAAACAGTAACGAGATTACAGTTATCTGGATGGCCGAAAACGACGGTCAGGTTTCCGAGTACGAACTATTGAGGAAAATGCCTCAGGATCAGGAGTTTTACTCAATCGACATGAAAGATCCGCGACCATCAATGGGGCCGGTTGAGTATTCGTATACCGACCGCAGCGTGTTCAAATCACAGGCGCGAGGCGAGCAGGTTATCTATAAATTGAAAGCGCATTTTACCGACGGGAGGGTAGAAGAACTTGGTCAGACGGATATTAATTATATATCTTCGGGTGTTCGCAGAACCTGGGGTAGTATTAAAAGAATGTTTCAATAAATGGCAGAGACGGAATCTGATTCCCGGCTGGAGCTGATGTCGGCTCAGCACATGCTGAGAACGCTCAACCGATTCTCAAGGCAAATCTTAGAAGATAACAGGGATGAGCTGCCCATAGTGATCGTGGGTATTGATGAGAGAGGCGGATATCTGGCCGGTTTACTTTCATCCATTCTGGATCGCGAAATTTCCGCTTCAATTCAATGGGCGCAGCTGGACGTAAAGCATCAATCCGGAAAGCTTAATCGGAACGTTCGGCTTGATGGGGTGTTCTTAATCGTCATTGACGATGTAATTTTTTCAGGCAAGACCATGTTCACCGCATTCCGTAACCTGATGGATATCGGCGAACCTGCCCTTATGAAGCCAGCTGCCCTGATCGACCGGGGACACCGCAAGTTTCCGGTGGAGCCTCAATATGTCGGCAAGTACTCCCCCACTAAATTTCGTGAGCATGTGGAATGCCACTTTACACCGGAGGGGAAACCGGATTCGGTGGAACTGATTTTTCAAAACGGCTGATCTTCTCGTGAAAGTTTGGCTTTAACCGGAGCCTTGGAATTGTTGATAGCCGGGCCGGCACTTGATATCTGTGTGGAGCGTAGCACTCAGGTAGCATGGAATCAGGTTGAAGTTCTTCTGAGCGCGTGGACGGTGTCGAAAATGCTAATCAGGTGATATTGGCGTTAGGGGAGAGACAAAGCGAGTTGTACCCAAAGTTTCATTTTTATTTAATCGGTAAATTTTCGAAATTTGCGGCACCAAACCCCGAGTTTTTATTGGAACGATTGCATCACGCAGGTAATTCATTACTAAAGTTTTATGATTGCAATCTAAGTATATTGGACTGTACTCATTTTAATATCATCTCCAGAAAGCCGCTAAAGGGTTGATTCGATATTTGCCCCGGGTAACAACTTGCTTTCATTCCGGAGGATGATCCAAAATAGTCCGAATGCTCAAGTACACACTGTATGACAGCTCACTTATGGGGTGGTAAGCTGCTAATGTTTTGATACAGCTTATCATCACCATTCAGGTGTTGGTCTGTAGGCTTCTTTTATAACATTTAAATGCATTAATAATTCCGGCATTTATGAAATCCATTATTTCGCTGACCGCTTTTTCATTATTATTAATGGCTGTGTTCATAATGCAGCCCGCCTCTGTGCAGGCACAGGATCCCTTACTGGAAGACACCGTAGCCGTTGAAGAAGTAGATGAATCCAATTGGGAAGTGGGCTGGGGTATCTCAGTCAATGCTTCACAGGCATCCTACTCAGAAAACTGGTCGCAGGGGGGGAGCGACTCGTTTAATGCCGTTGGCAGCAGCTCGTTCAATGCTGCTTACAGCGCTGAGCTTTTTGGCTCATCACATGCCATTACTTTGCGGTATGGGCAAACTCGCGTAGAAGGAGGAGATTTTCGCAAAAGTGATGATGTAATTCGTTTGCGAAACCAGTTTCGCAGAAAGTTTGATGACGAGCGCTGGGGTGTGGTACTTAACATCAATGCCGACACTCAGTTTGATCGCGGTTACGACAGTGCCCAGGAAGTATTGCGCTCACGTTTTCTGGCACCGGCCTACGTAACTCAGATTCTCGGTATGTCTTTTACCCCTGATGATATCGGGTTTCAGGCAGAGGCCGGATTTTCCATGCAGCAGACGATTGTTCGGGATACTGACCTGTCTACCAGATATGGATTGGAGGAAGGAGAAACATTTCGGAATCAGGCCGGTTTCTCAACGGTTCTCTCATTTAACCGTGATATATTCCGGGACTTTTCATACAGTGGTTATGTAGAGACCTTTTCCAGTTTTGACACCCCGATCCGAAGAACCGATCTCAACTTTGTCAATGAATTAAGCGGAGACATCAACGATTATGTGTCGTTGAACTTTGAGTTCACCCTGCGCTATAATGATGATGTTGATGATGACATCCAAACCCGCCAGATTCTGAGTGTGGGCTTCAGGTATTCTCTGATGTAAATTGGGAGGCCTAAAAAATAAGGTCAACCACCGGCCGGCGTAATCAATTTCTGAAGCCTTACCTGGTAATCTTTATACCGGTGATTCCATTGTATAAACTCGATATGAAAGCCTTCACGCAGACCGAGGTGGTACATTCCCGGATACAGATTCGGAAACGTGTCGTAATAAAAATACTCAAACTTCTCTCGTGAGGCCTCTAACAGCATTCGGTACAACAATGATCTTGCAATACCCATCTTTCTGTAGCCGGGGTCGACCCCGCCTTTCGCTGAATAAAACATACTCGAATTCACCTTATATCCTACCTTAAAACCCACCGGAATGCCGTTGATTTCAGCCACCAGGGAGATCATCAAATCGTGTTCCAGGCTATTGATTAAACGTTCTTCATTAAAAATTCTGGAATTCAGCGGATATAAAACTTTTAACTCAGAGCGGTCGAGACGGCGAATGGACAGCCGGTCCAAAAGATCAAGCGGTGAGGTATTCCGATTTGAGAGGGTAAAATGATCAGTGGAACTCATACTATTTATACGGAGTCATCTGTGTTAGAGTCCGGATTCTTTAAAGTCATAGGCTCAGGCCCTGTCAGATAAATGTACAATTGAATCATCGCAAAAAAATCATAAATAATCACTGCTGTCCGACTAAAAGTTTTCAATTATCCTATAATGTTCTGTGTCCCGGCTTTTTATGGGATGTACAATATGCGTAAGGTAGCTAATGAAGATCCATTACCGTCGGCTTTAGTGCGTGTTGCACAACTCTTACTTAAAATTTTGTTTTCTCAGGAAAATGAAACACAATTAAGACTTTTTTCGAGGCTGTCCAAAAAGTAAAATATTGAAACTGGCAACCTAAAAAAATTAAACGTCATCCCGGTCGTGAGGCACGAGCGAACCGGGATCCAGGGGAATTTGGCAAAAATTATAGGCATAAAC
>SLQI01000334.1 GCA_007131535.1 Balneolales bacterium
ATTACCCGGCCACACGTCTGAATATTTGAAAAACTGATGAAATTCGATATCCCGGTTGCTGTCAATGGATACAAGCAACAGATATCTGCCTGTTTGTTCTTCTGTTTCCTGATCCAATCCCTGCACCATGAGATAGGTGAGGCCGTCTTTTTTAAAGTGATCTTTTATATTGTAAAAATTGCCGTTAAAAATGATTCCCTCATCAACCAGCAACTCCGGCAGATAATATAGTTCAACAAAGAGATTGTTAAGGTCGGAGTCGCCGAAAAGTATTTCAAGTGCGGCTCCATCATCTGTAAAGCGATAAGCGTCATCATTGCCGTCATCGTCAAAATCAGCAAGAGCATACTCCCAGCCCTGTTCCGGAAGCGCTCCCGGAATCTCCGTAAAACCGCCTCCATCGAACTCATATATTTGCTGTGCCTCTGCTGAGTAGAGGTTTGCCATTCCACTTCCGCTCATATCACCAATGGGTGTTAAATAATCATAGACTATATAATCCGGAGATGAAGCATCCTGATTCGCTGAGTAGACCAGGGTTTTTCCGGTGATGGTAGAGATATCATCATCCCGCTCATCCGCTGTTCCGGTTCTGATAACCACATTTTGTTGCCCGTCACCATATAGATCGCCTGCCGGGAGTGTGGGCAGGGAGGGAAAAAAGTTGATTTGCGGATCAGGCCAGGGCGTCTGCTCCCAGATATCGCCTATGGGATGCCGGACTTCAACATCTGCTGAAAGAGTTGTCTTACGCAACATCCCCGGAGACATAAATTGATTCCACTCTCCGGTAAATAAATCGTATCCGGGCTGCCCATTCTCAACTTGCAACTGATGGCTTTTGACAGTATCTGCATCAATATCATATAATTTTTTTGCAGATATTTTTTGAACACTCACATTGCCGATGGCAATAATCATCAATAAGAAACCACTTATAACTCGTAGTGTTAACTTCATAATCGATTTCCTGTTTGCCCTATGTTATTCCCCAATCTCAGAATAACAGGATTCTATTTGTATTTTTTATTTTCAGATGGTTTACAGAAACTATTCTTGCTACACAGCTACTCCGGTGGCAGACACTATATGCTTCGAACAGAACCGGTGTTATTTCGGTTAACAGTATCTGCTTTAACTTCAGCCTATCGACCCGGGAAGTTCAGTTCACAAAACTCTACTCAATTCAGACCTAACACAACCGTAATTGTAAAGAGTGAACCAGGTTCAATAAGCACGTACACATCACTTTCAATGTAGATAGCCTGCATTCCTCAAAAAGGATATAGTGAAATCACACTATTTTTTACTCTGCCTGATTTTTTTGATGCGGCAGCATACCCGGTAATGATTCAAGTTTTATAATCAGAGAGCATTTTGCAGATGGCCCGATGCCCCGGCTTCGCAGGCTTAACAGGTGAGATAGAATTGTTGTAACGGCTGCGTGTGGCTGATGGATAGTTCCGCCCGAATCTCAATCACAATAGCGTGATTTTGAAATTCGGGCGATCCGGCAATTTAATTTTTGATGTGCATCACACCAGCAACTATTTATCGGGATCAACTTTACTTTCGATCCACGCTATACCTGCTTCTTCCCAGTTTGGCATTGATGAGGCATCAATATACCTTTCCCACTCATAAATTCCGGAGTCCTGAGCAATCTGCTTAAACTGGTTCTTAGTGATAACATCATCCAGAATTACAACAGAGCGTACCATCCCATTTTGCTGGTATAACTTCTGCCCTTTTTCCATTATTTGGCGGGCATCGCCGGGAAGGGGTTTAAGTTTTCTCATATCAACAAACACCCCAAAGCTATTCGGCGCATTTTCCAGGGCTTTTTTACTTTCTGCCACCCACTTTTGCATTTCATCTGCACTCATAAAACCAGCAAATGTCAGTTTAAAGCCGTAGTTCTTTTGCTCAATGGTATACATAATTACCCCACAGTTTATGATTATTTTTTCACACCATCCTGCTGTATAAAAGCTTACAGCATTGAGCGCGCTTAATTAACACTTTTTTCTGATAAAAGAAACAACTCACATATGCAGGATCGTCATAAATGTGTCAAAAACATTTGATGAAGGCTTTGCACAGCAATGTTTTTCGGTCCAGATAAAGGCCGTTAAAATTTAGAATTCCCGATAATGCAGAGACCGGTCAATTTTGCAATGCTTTGTTGAAATCCGATAGTCTCATTCCTGATTTTGGTAATAAATGGTTACCTTTAGCGGTTGAACCGGTGAACTACCAAAGGACGAAACAAACCATTGGAATTACCCTTGCACCCGTTATCATATTACACCCGGAAACTCTCAATAAGGCAATCAATCACCTCCATGCCCACTGTTTTTGTAGCCGCGATAATAAGCAGCTTTATTTTTTTATTTGCACCTGACAATTCACGCGCTCAGGAATTACCACCCGCACCCGATCCGGATACCCTCGACGTCATGCTTGATGCTGTTGAAATCCGCGCAGCACGGCGAATTTATACGGAGGATACGGCACCTTTATCGGTTAACCGGATCAACCGGTCCATAGATGAAGTTCGGTTTGAACCCGGCTTATCCCTGGACCGAGTGATCGGTAATATGCCGGGAATCTGGGTACAAAATCGCGAAAATTATGCATTGGGGGAGCGCATGTCTATTCGCGGAATGGGATGGAGATCGGCATTCGGTGTCCGGGGGATTCATGTTTTATTAGACGGCATCCCCCTCACAACCCCTGACGGTCAGACCAACCTCGACGTTCTGGACCCTTCATTTATCCAAAGTGCTGAGATCATCCGGGGCCCCAATTCTTCCTTTTGGGGAAATGCGGGCGGAGGTACTCTGTTTCTGTCTACCCAGGATTATACCGACTATCCCAACGCAAGCTTTCGCACATTCGCCGGATCACACGAAATTTTCAAAGTGGAAGGCCGGGGCTCCATTCCATTCGGCAATCACCGGGCACAGTTCTTTTCATCATTTACCGATCGGGCCGGATACCGTGAACACAGTCAGTTCAGGTCAACACGGGTCGGCGGGAATGCCTATTTCGATATGAATCCGGATACCGATATCTTTATTACCGCTTCGTATGTCAACAGTCCTGATGTACGCCATCCGGGATATCTTACAGACGAGGAGTTCCGCGAAGACCCTACCATGGCCGACACCACCTTTAAAGATGCAAGTGCGGGGAAGACCTGGGAGCAAGGACAATTCGGTATTACCCTGGACCGCCGGACTTCCCTCGGCGAGCTGAACGGAACATTTTACGGAATCCGGCGCGAGCTGGAAAACCCTCTGCCCTGGACCACCGTTGACCTTGACCGAAGCCTGGGGGGAGTTCGGGTCGCATTACAGAACCGGGACATCGATTATCTGAATTTCGGTATCGGCGCCGATGCCTCTATTCAGCGGGATGACCGCAAAAACTTCAATGGGGAAAACCTTACCCTCGATCAACGGGAAACCGTTACCAATACCGCCGGCTTTGCCACGGTTAGTACCAATATGCCCTACTTCAATGTTTCCGGCGGACTGCGATATGATATTCTGTACTTTAACAACAATGATTTCCTGCAGACCGGGGGCGAGGATCAATCCGGCGACCGCCTCTTCTCCGCTTTCAGCCCCAACGTCGGTGTCTCACTGAATTACGCTAATCAGCTGTGGTATGCGAACTATGGGACTTCCTTTGAATCTCCCACAACCACGGAGCTGGTAAACCGCCCCGACATGACCGGCGGATTCAATCAGGATCTCGATCCGGAAAAAACCGAAGGGGTTGAAACCGGTATTCGCGGCGGGTTTATCGACGCCCGTATCCAGTACGATCTGGCTGCCTATTATATGGAAGTCACCGACCGGCTTATTCCCTTTCAGACGGAAGAGGGAGAAGGGCGCACGTTCTATCGTAACCAGAATGCCACACTTCATCGTGGATTTGAAAGCATGCTTAAGGTACAACCCGTCAACTCTATTGTGATGCGGGCCGGATATAACTACAGCCTGTTTGAGTTTAACGATGAAGACCCGGAAATCGACGGGAATCAAATACCCGGTATTCCCGAACACCGGGTATACGGTCACCTCCGGTGGATGCCTTCCAGCTGGTGGTTCGGTATCGACTTTGAATATGTTGATGAAATATTCACCAATGACCTAAACACCGTATCCACTGATCCCTACTTGCTCTTGGACGTTGAAGTAGGACATCGCGGACTCCCGTTTACCGAATCCATGATCGTACAGCCATTTGTTAAAATTGATAATGTAACCAACCGCCGCTACAGCAGTTCAGTGAATATCAATGCCAATGGCGGGCGCTACTTTGAACCCGGTGCCGGCATCACCGTCAACGCCGGTTTCACCATCAGCTTCAAAGACCCGAACGGGTAAATTGGAAATTCGCCGGCTTCCGGGCAAAGCCCGGTTGTCGGCACTCCACTCTCCGGCTGACCGATCCAAACCACCACCTCCCCCTCCAAACCCAATAAACCCGGAACAACCGCTTTCGTCTCTACAACCGCTTCGGTCTG
>SLQI01000164.1 GCA_007131535.1 Balneolales bacterium
AGGGCACACCTGCCGAATATGTCTATAAGCTTTGGCTTGCCCATGGAGTTACCACTATCCGGGATCCGGGCAGCTTTAACGGGCTGGAATGGTCTCTCCGTGAAAAAGAGCGGAGTGGAGCAAATCAAATCACGGCACCTCGTCTGATCCCCTATCTATCATTCGGCAGGGGCAGTGACGGGCCCATCACCCAACCAGAACAAGCCCGGCAGTGGGTACGCGATCTCGCTAATGACGGCGGCGAAGGCATCAAGTTTTTTGGTCTGCCGCCGGAAATCATGGAAGCCGCTATTGATGAAGCGCACGAGCAGGGAATCGGAACCACCGCTCATCTCGATCAGCTCAATGTGGCTCGCCTGAATGTCCTCGATGCTGCGAGAATGGGACTTGAAAGCATGAACCACTGGTACGGTCTGCCCGAAGCCCTTTTTACCGACCAGGTTGTACAGAATTTTCGGTTGGATTATGACTATATGAATGAGCAGCACCGGTTTGCCGAAGCCGGAAAACTTTGGAAAGAAGCAGCCGAACCCGGAAGTGAGCATTGGAACAACGTCATGGAAGAGCTGCTTGATCTTGACTTCACAATCGTGCCGACGTTCAATATCTATGACGCCAATCGCGACCTGATGCGGGCCTATCGCGCGGAATGGCATGATGAATACACCCTGCCCTCACTCTGGGAGTTTTTTCAGCCCGATCGTCGCGCGCACGGTTCCTATTGGTTTGAATGGGGAGTGGAAGAAGAAATCGAATGGAAAGAAAACTACCGGTTGTGGATGAAGTTCATCAACGAGTATAAAAACCGCGGCGGACGTGTTGCAACAGGATCTGACTCCGGTTATATCTTCCAGATTTACGGATTCGGTTTCATCCGGGAACTGGAACTGCTAAGGGAAGCCGGTTTTCATCCGCTCGAAGTGATACGCTCTGCCAGCCTGGAAGGCGCGGCTGAATTGGGTATGGACGACCGGATTGGTTCGGTTGAACCCGGGAAAAAAGCCGATTTGCTTATTGTTGATGAAAACCCGCTTCAGGACCTCAAAGTACTCTACGGCACCGGAGCAGTCCGTGTGGATGAAGATAACAATCCTGTCCGTGTTGGAGGGGTCTCCTATACGGTTAAGGACGGTGTTATCTACGATGCCCGCGAGTTGCTCAAAGACGTCCGGGAAATCGTCCGCGAAGCCCGGGATGAAGAGGACTATGAGATGTACGATCCCGGCCGGCAATAACTCATTAGTGTAATTTTGCTTCGTTTGATGTAAGATAATCGGGGCTCGGTTAACGGTTAAATCGGCCACTAACCTCCGGGCCTCGTTTTTATTCAGGAAAAGCACCAAGAGTATTTATTTTATTTCATCATCAGAAGTACAAAAAAGAAGCCCTGAGAGATATTTATGAGAATTAGTATAATTATCCTGTTGCTTTCACTATCCTCCTGCATGCTATTCCGCTCTTCTATTGAAGTTGGGAATATCCCTCAGGATGTTGAAGATGAGTTTATTGAAGCCCCTGAAGAATCCTTCAATATCCGGGTAGAAGAATGGCAGACCGGGCTCGAAGTGCCCTGGTCCCTGGTTTTTCTTGATGATGAATCCGCGCTGGTAAGTGAGCGCCCGGGACGAATTCGGATCATTCAAAACGGAGTCTTGTCTGAAACTCCGTACGCGACAGTAGATGCCCGGGATCGCGGCGAAGGCGGCCTGATGGGCCTCGCTGTACATCCTGATTTCCCGGATGAGCCCTATATCTATGCTATGTACACCTACCGAAGCTGGCTGCGAACACGAAACAAAGTGGTTCGATTTGAACATTTCGGAGATTCTGGTGAAAACAAAGAAGTCGTGGTAAACGGAATACCCGGTGGGCGCTTTCATAACGGGGGGCGAATTGCATTCGGACCGGACGGGAAACTCTATATAACTACGGGAGAAAATTTTCGTCCGCGACGGGCTCAGAATCCGGCTAACCTGGGTGGAAAAATTCTGCGATTCACTCCGGAAGGTGATATTCCGGGAGATAATCCTGTTGATGGTTCTCCGGTGTATTCAAAGGGTCATCGTAACGTACAGGGCATAACCTGGGATTCTGATGGACGAATGTTTGCATCCGAGCACGGGCCAACCGGAGAGTATCGTCTTCAGGGGAAGGATTTAATCCATCGGATTACACCCGGCGGCAATTACGGCTGGCCTGAAAAAATCGGCCAAACCGGTCAGGAAAAATTCGAAGATCCGCTGATAATGTGGGAACCCGCCACCCCACCCGGCGGATTAACTTTTTGGGAAAATGATCTGTATGTGGCCACTATGCGAAGCCGGGCCTTGATACGGATAATTTTGGTTCAAGAGGATGAAACAATAACGGTAACCGGAATTGAGAGATGGTTTGCAACCGGAAAAGATACCGGAGTGTACGGACGGTTCCGGGATGTGGTCACCGGTCCGGATGGCGCGCTATATGTGACTACCTCCAATCGCGACGGGCGGGGAAGCCCTTCACAGGGGGATGATAAAATATTGAGAATTAGCCGGAACTGATTGTCAGCTATTCAATATAGTTGTTGAACTATCCATTTTAAGGGATCTATCCCATCCGGACACCAGTAAATTTCAGGAGTCTGGGCTTTGGACAGTAAGTCCAATCTGTCATTAAGCACCCCTTTTAGAGCCATGTTACGGTCTTCAACATAGACATTCTGAACGGCAAGAGACTTCTCATTAACAAAATCTGCAAGCTGATCAGGACCGGTCTGAACCCAGGGAATCACATTATCGTTCAACTTGAAATCCAGCTCCGAACGGATGATTTTCTCCCCTGCTTGAACCGTTGATTTACCGGTAGCCAATGCAAAAGCTATTTCACGCCGAACATTTTTATCCTGCTCTTTAATATCCACTCGATTGAACTGTTGAAATGTTAATTCAAGCCGGTGTTTAACCTCATCTAATGACAGTGGACTTGCAATTAACTTTACCGAGCGGCAGCCGTTACCACTGTAGCGCATTAAGGCTTCGGCAAGATGATGCAAATCTTTGTCCGAACAGCGCTCCATCCAGGCAACCGAATAGGCCGCTGTGCGAATAAGGCGATTTTCCGGTGGACATTTACAGCCAATCTCATGCAGTTTCTTCCAGACTTTAGGAACCGTTTCTTCCGATCCGGAAAAAAGCACCGCATCTATACCATCAACCTCAACTTCTTCGAGTTTTGTAGACCACGACAGGCGTTCGGATAAGGCAGATTGTTTCAGACAGTTAAGCAGCGACTCTGTTAGGTGGTGTTCGCGGGAGGAGATCTTCCCCCTGTAATTACACCCACTTAACAAAACGGCGATGATATCCTGTAGTCCTACCAATGGCAAATTACCGGGATGCAAACATAAGATCCGGGAATCGCTTGCTTTTCCATCCACTAAATGCAGACCGGCTTGTTCCGCCCAGTAGGTGAGCGCCTCATCCGTAATGGTTCGTTCGAGTTCCTGCAGACGGTGAAATATATCACTGCGCTCAAACCCTTCTTCTAAAGCAGCGAAATCTATTGCTTCCGCCAGACTCCCCTGTTCATCCGAAAGCCATTTATGAACGGTCCCGGTAATTTCGGATATGCGCTCCCGATAATTCATTTAATCCTCCTCAAGCAAAAAATTACATCCTCTCAATGCGCTTTGCTGCGACCTTCCAAGTACTTTGAATGCACCATCACTCCGGGAAAAGCCCAAATCCCGCGTATAAAAAAATGAACAACTGTGCACGTTCGCCAGATCATAAATTCCAATAAGTCCCTGTTCACCCGGGGGCACCTCTTTATCCGGGTCGTTCTCATCCCGAATTGCAACCTTGAGGGTCGAAGACGGATAAAACCATTCATCTCCCATGGAATAAGCCTGGCTCAGCATTTCCGTCATGCCGTATTCAGAAAATATATGTTCCGGCGGGATTCCAAACCCGTTTGCCAGCTGAGTTCGAAGCTGGCTTTTCGTCATTTCACGGCGATGGGTTTTCATTCCCCCGGTTTCCATAATAAAAGCGTTCTCCGGAAGCCGGATGTCCTTTTTTTCGATCCAGTCTAATAATCCGAAAGCGGCGCCAAACAAAAGCAGCGGTCGGCCATTGGTTGCCGCAAGTTCATCAAGCTTAGGGGTATCCGGCGGGTTCTGCACATCAAGAAAAGTGCTTTTACGTGTTTCATCATTCTGAATCAAAAAATCCAACATATAAATCAATGATGAGCGCGGGTTCTCATTATAGCCAGGGGTATACGCGAGTATTATAGGTCGAGTAGTTCCAAAAATCTGTTCAAAACCCACATTGATCGCTTTTTTATAAACCTCTGCCCTTGCCACATAATGGTTACTGCGCTGCATAGAAGAAGTCCCGCTGCTTTGAAAGTGCAGCGACTCCTCATCAAACTCATCACTGATCACCCGGGTCTCCCGAAATAATTCAACCGGTACCAGGGGAATTTCTGATAGCTGTTCCGGCTTATAGCCCGACCCATACAATGATTCAACAAACA
>SLQI01000488.1 GCA_007131535.1 Balneolales bacterium
CCCTATTGCAGTCAATAAGCCAATGATTTTGGCTCTAATAGAAAGATCACGTATCCAAAAAAGCATTTTAGATCAGGTTTTTTTAAGTGTAAAAGCGCACGATCACGCCCCTAAATAACCTAATTTATAATCATTAATCAACAGCTTTGTTGAAAGAGTTCTCTCAAAATTTAAAGGTAAGCGGATCAGAGCATACTTCCATGGTATTGTGATTCCGATATAAATAGCTGTAGATATTATTCCGGATTTGGGTTTCAGAGGTGGTTTAATTCATGTTACAACCTTAATCCGGCAGAGATTTTAAAAAAAGATAAACAGAGGTAAAATTTTTTTTGACAATGTAAGCGCTTTCATTATTTTGATGGTGAATAATTCATATGTCTCCCCGATCCGGGAGTTATCAGCATCGCTGTAACAGGAAAGTAAAGCGATTATAGCTGAATGGAGCGGCTGCAGATAGCATAGCCGCGGAAAGCACTTAACATACAGGGTATTATGGTTGCTTAAATTTTTTGGCTGTTTATATGACAGATATACGATTTTACCTGCCCTTTTACATTCTTCTGTTCTCGATCGTTGTTGCCTGCTCTTCTGATGATGAAAAAGCTACGCACCCTCGTGAAAGTAGTGAACGTGAGCTTGCCTCTGTTGGGGAGTACTCAATTTCCGAGACTCATTACAAAAACATGTTTGAGCGATTTCAGCAAAGAGTCGGACGAATGCAGCAGGTAAACCACCAGGTGCTGACTTCTATACTGGATGATGAAGTTGACCTATATACGGCAGTTACACTTGCCAAGGATCAGGGCTGGGCTGATGATACGGAAAGCCGGTACCGTAAGGATGTCATTCGCCGGCAGGTGCTGATGGAAGAATATGAGCGCCGGTATGTGTACCCACAGGTCCGGGTTACTGATGATTTTCTTGAAGTATTATTCGCCCGGCTGAACACCTATTTAAGGGCATCTCATATTTACGCCCCGGACCGCTATACCGCCGACTCCCTGTATCAGGCAGTTATGAACGGGGCAGATTTCGAACAAGTCGCCGCTGAATCTTTTAATGATCCGGAACTGGCTGAAGCCGGCGGTGATGTAGGTTACTTCACCGTGGATGATATGGATGTCGGCTTTGAATATGCCGCTTATGATATGGAAGTGGGTGAGATTTCTGAACCGGTGCGTACGAGCCGGGGCTACAGTATTATTAAGCTGACCGACCGGGTTACCCATCCTCTTCTTACCGAGCAGGAGTTTGCAAATAAAAAACCCAGACTCCAATCCATGGCTAATGAACAGCTCGGTGAACTCAAGCGCCGCGAGGATATGTATCGCAAAATTGATGAGATGAACCCGGATCGGCAAGTATTAAGAGATGTCTGGGATGAGGTAAAGGATGAGATTCAAGGAGGAATTCAGGCCGAACGAGTGGAGACCAACCCGTTTCAGGCGATACCTCGTGATCTCGGGGAAAAGAAAATGGTGGATGGCGACTTGCATCAGCTCTCGGTCGATGAATTTACCGATGAAGCCTTTTTTGCTGATGCTCAGGCTCTTGAACGGTTAGATAACTTTAATCAATTTGAAAAGTTTGCCGAAGGCATTGCTTTTCGTACCTACGCGCTGAATAAAATTCTGAACAGCGATCGCATGCATCAGGAATATGTGGATGCCGCCATTGATCGCACGTTTCATGTCTATCTCAACAGGCGTTTAAATGATATTATTGGTGATACCATAGAGGTTGATGAAGGTGAAGTGCGGCAGGAGTTTGAGCGGAATCGTCGCGATTTTTATTACCCGGTTGAACTCAATCTTGCCGAACTTGCCATTGACGATCCGGAGAAAGCGGAGAAAGTCTACGACAAAATAACCGGCGGTGAAGTAGACTTTGTAACTGCCTTGCATGAATACGGTTTTGACGAAGAGGCTAAAGTCTACGACGGGGAGCTGGGCTATATCCCGATCAACAAGTTCGGTGGTATTAGTCCCGCGCTGCAAAATGCCGAGCCGGGTGATGTTCTCGGGCCTTTTGAAATGCAGGAAGATGTGATTTTCATTTTCAAGACTCTGGGCCGCCGGGATGCGGAGCCGATGAGCTTTGAAGAGGCGAGCGATCAGATTGAACAAACCCTTAAGCAGGAGAAAGTTCAAAGAGAACGCAACCGGATTCTGCGAAGCGCCCGCTCAGAACATGGTGCCGAAGTACATTATTCCAAACTCAGAGAAATTAGGTTAACGCAATAATCTCAAGTTACGATGAAGCGAATTATTACAATTTTATCATTCATATTGTTTTTCGGGATGGTACATATGGCTTGGGGGCAAGCCGGTATAATTTCCGGAACGGTAATAGATTCCGAAACCGGTGAGCCGTTGATTGGTGCCAACGTCATGATTGTAGATACCGACAGAGGACAGTCTACTAATATTGATGGTGAGTTTCAGATCATGAATATCCGCCCCGGTACCTATGATTTGTTGATCAGATATGTGGGTTATGCAAGTAAAACAATTGAAGATGTATTGGTAGAAGGTGACCGCCGGACATCTCTTGAAATTGAACTTGATGAACAGGTATATGAAGGGCAAGAAGTTACGGTCCGGGCTACCCGGGATGCAGTAACAAGGGATCGTACCAGTTCCGAATCAAGAGTAAACCGCGCGCAGCTTGATAATCTACCGGTTCAGGAACTTGGTGAAGTGTTGAGTCTTCAGGCCGGTGTAACTGAAAGCAGTACCGGCCAAATCCATATTCGGGGCGGGCGTGCAACGGAGGTTGCATATATTGTGGATGGAATCCGGGTTACGGACGACTATGACCGGAGCCTTGGAATCCGGATCGAAAATAATTCCATTGAAGAGCTGCAGGTAGTCTCCGGGGCATATAATGCCGAATACGGGCAGGCTATGTCCGGAATCATTAATGTATCTACCCGGTCAGGTTCGAACAATTTCCGTGGTGAATTCCGAACGAGGGGAGGGGATTATTTCACCGGCGACCCTCATCTTTATGATGGCCTGCCGGAAAATGTAGCGGATGCCAATCCTCTGAACCGCCATAATTTTGAGGCAAGTATATCCGGCCCGATCGTCGAAGACCGATTGACCTTTTTTGTCAGCGGGCGACGAAACGTTGATCAGGGTTGGTATCTGGGAAGAAATGCCTATACACCTTATGGTCCCATTCTCGAAAATGAAGACGGGCAGACCCTGGAACAACGATTTGAGCGAGTTCCGGCAAGCGACCCGGTTAACAGGTTTGGTGATATTGTTGACGATGACCTGCCCTGGATGACGGTACACGGAACCCGGGAAATCGACGGAGAAGAATATCTGTATTATACCGATACCGGTGAACGAGACAGTTCTCTCACAAGGGTAAGTCAATTTGAATCATGGAGTGGCCAGGGTAACCTCCAGTTCAATGCTATGTCCGGGTTAAGGTTTAACCTGATCGGTAACTGGGCCATTGAAGAAGGAGATGCATTTGATGGCCGCCATACCTGGCGGTACATTCCGGAAGGTATTCCCACATTTAACCGGAATAATTACTATGTGAATTTCCGAACTACAATTACCCCGAGTTCCAATACCTACATCACCATCAATAACGCCATGCGCTATAATCACTTTCAGCGCAGGTTGTTTGATGATCTTAATGATCCCCGCTATTTCAATTACGGACGATTGGGGGATTTACCGGCCCGATATACAGGTCAGGACGGAAGGTTCAACATCGTGGGGACTGATAATAATGTAGAGGAGCGGTCAACCCGAACCTTCATCATGAAAGGTGAGATCACCAGCCAGGTGACGGAGACCCACCTGATTAAAGCAGGGCTGGAGTATCAGCAGGATATTTTGGTAAGAGACCAGTTTTCGTTACAGGAAGTCGGTGATAATATCATACCGCTGGATCGAACGGATGGTCTCGGAATTCCTATTCGGGAAGGGCGAAATCGGGAGCATTGGAAAAGAGAGCCTTACCTGATCAGTGCATTTGTGCAGGATCGCATAGAAATTGAAAATCTTGTGGTAAATGCCGGACTCCGTTTCGAATACTTTGAACCCAATGCGAAGGTTCCGGCTGATCCCCGCCACCCTGACATTTTTGAGATACCGGATGAGCGGGCAGACGATTTCTGGACAGACGCTGAGCCAAAGTATCAATTAAGTCCACGTCTTGGAGTGGCATATCCAATTAGTGAAACCGGGGTATTGCACTTTTCTTATGGTTATTTCCTGCAAATCCCCGAATACGAGCGACTTTATAACGGTGATCAGATTATCTTGCCGCAACAATCCGGTGTCTTTGGTATATACGGCAACCCCGACCTCAAACCGCAACAGACCATTCAGTATGAACTGGGGCTTCAGCAGGAACTTTTCCCCGGATCGGTACTTGAGATCAGCGGATATTACCGGGATATAAGGGACTGGGTTTCCTCCGGGCCTACCGAACCCACCGCGCTCCCCGGAACCCGATACGGTACATGGATCAATCGTGACTTCG
>SLQI01000455.1 GCA_007131535.1 Balneolales bacterium
GATATTTGTGCGGTAGTCGGTATCAAAGATGTAAAGACCGGGGATACTTTGTCTGATGACAAGAACCCGATCATTCTTGAGCAAATGGTATTTCCGGAACCGGTGATTAAATTGGCTGTGGAGCCAAAGACTAAAGCCGATAACGATAAATTGACTTCCGGACTTGCCAAGCTTGCAGAAGAAGATCCGACATTTAAAGTCAATGTTGATGATGAAACCGGTCAGACTACAATTGCCGGTATGGGTGAGCTTCACCTTGAAATCATTGTCGATCGCCTGAAGCGTGAATTTAAAGTAGAAGCAAATGTGGGTAATCCTCAGGTATCCTACCGTGAGGCAATCACCAAGCCTGTAACTCATAGAGAAACCTATAAAAAGCAGACCGGTGGTAAAGGTAAGTTTGCTGATATAGAATTTGAGATATCACCCCTTGAAGGCCATACCGGGTTCGAATTTGAGGATGAAATCGTAGGCGGCTCCATACCCAGAGAATTCATTCCGGCCGTTGAGAAAGGTTTTAAAGAAGCTCTTAATACCGGAATTCAAGCCGGATATACTATTGAAGGGATTAAAGTACGGCTATTTGACGGCTCCTATCACGATGTTGACTCGGATGCGGTGAGCTTTGAAACATGTGCCAAGCTTGGATTTCGTGATGCCGCTCGTAAAGCCGGTCCAATCATCCTTGAACCGATCATGAAAGTCGAAGTGACAACCCCGGAAGAGTATATGGGTGATCTCATCGGAGACCTTAATAGCCGTCGCGGTGTCATAGGTAAAATGGAGAATCGTGCCGAAGGCTCAGTAATCGATGCTGAAGTACCGCTTGCAGAGATGTTCGGCTATTCAACAAATCTGCGATCATTATCACAAGGTCGGGCTGTGTATTCCATGGAATTTGAAAAGTATGCACCTGTACCGGATAATATCGCTGCTGAAATTATCAAAGGTAACGAATCTTAAATTACAACAGTTTAAACGCTTAATACCATGGCAAAAGAACAATTTGATCGTAGTAAGCCGCACGTTAACATAGGCACCATTGGTCACGTTGACCACGGCAAGACAACGCTGACAGCAGCGATCACCTCTGTGATGGCAGAGAAGTACGGTGGAGTGGCCAAGCAATTTGCTGATATTGACAACGCCCCGGAAGAGCGCGAGCGTGGTATTACCATTGCGACTGCGCACGTGGAGTATGAGACCGAAAGCCGTCACTACGCTCACGTGGACTGCCCCGGGCACGCCGACTATGTGAAGAACATGGTAACCGGAGCGGCACAGATGGACGGGGCGATTTTGGTAGTTGCGGCTACCGACGGTCCGATGCCTCAGACCCGTGAGCACATTCTGCTGGCTCGCCAGGTTGGCGTACCTCAGCTTGTAGTGTTTATGAACAAGACTGATCTGGTTGACGACGAAGAGCTTCTGGAGCTGGTGGAACTGGAAATTCGCGAGCTGCTGAGCAGCTACGAGTTTGACGGCGACAACATTCCGGTAATCAAAGGTTCGGCCCTTCAGGCCCTGGAAGGCAGCGACGAGCACAAAGATAAGATCGTTGAGCTGATGCAGGCCGTAGACGACTACGTGCCGACTCCGGAGCGGGATGTTGATAAGCCGTTTTTGATGCCGGTCGAGGACGTATTCACCATTACCGGTCGTGGTACGGTAGCTACCGGACGGATTGAGCGGGGCGTAATTAAGCTCAATGACGAGGTGGATATAGTCGGTATGCAGGAGGAGAAAATGAAGTCGGTAATTACCGGCATTGAGATGTTCCGCAAGATGCTCGATGAAGGCCAGGCCGGAGACAATGCCGGGCTGTTGCTTCGCGGAATACAGAAAGAGGATCTGTTGCGGGGCATGGTAATATGTAAGCCGAACAGCATCACCCCGCACAAGAAGTTTGAGTGTGAGGTATATGTGCTGGGCAAAGACGAAGGCGGTCGCCACACCCCGTTTTTCAAAGGCTATCGCCCGCAGTTCTACTTTCGTACGACCGACGTAACCGGTGTATGTGAGTTGCCGGAAGGCGTAGAAATGGTTATGCCGGGCGACAACGTAAATCTGAGTGTAGAGCTGATTCAGCCGGTGGCGATGGAAGAAGGTCTGCGCTTTGCTATACGTGAAGGCGGTCGTACCGTAGGCGCCGGTGTGGTAAGTAAAATTAATGACTAAAACCAGCGACTTACGTGGCTACTCAGCAAAAAATTCGAATAAAGCTGAAATCATACGATCATAACCTGATCGATAAATCAGCTGAAAAGATCATAAAAACGGTTAAGTCGACAGGAGCAGTGGTATCGGGGCCGATACCACTGCCTACCGATAAGACAATTTTCACAGTCAACCGATCTGTACACGTAAACAAGAAGTCCAGGGAGCAGTTTGAATCCCGCTCCCATAAGAGATTGATTGATATACTGTCTACGGGATCACAGACTGTGGATTCTCTGATGAAGCTGGAGTTACCATCCGGCGTAGATGTAGAAATTAAAGTTTAACCCGAAGGCAACGGATAGCTTCCATGAGCGGACTATTAGGCAAAAAAGTCGGAATGACGAGCATCTTCAATGAAAACGGTCAGAATATTCCTGTTACCGTAATTGAAGTTGAACCGTGTGTAATCACACAAATAAAAACCGAAGATTCCGACGGGTATAACTCTGTCCAGATCGCATTAGACGAAAAAAAGGAAAAAAACACGTCTAAGGCACTGAAAGGGCACTTTGCCAAAGCCAACACAACACCCAAGAAGTTTGTAAAAGAAATTCGGGACTTTCTTCCTGAAGGAGCTAAACTTGGGGATACAATTAAAATTGAAGATGTGTTTGAAGAAAACACGTATGTAGATGTTGTTGGCTATTCAAAAGGCAGGGGCTTCACCGGTGTGATAAAGCGACATAATTTTTCCGGTGTAGGTGATGCTACTCACGGGCAGAAAGATCGTGAACGAGCACCAGGCTCCATTGGTCAGATGTCTGACCCATCCCGAGTATTTAAAGGTATTAAAATGGCCGGCCGAAGCGGACATGAACGGGTTAAAGCTAAAAACCTTGAATTGGTTAAGATCATACCCGAATCAAATTTAATGATGGTAAAAGGCGCTGTGCCCGGTCCGAAAGGCAAAGTGGTAGAAATTTATAACTCCTGAGCAACTGCCAGAAACAGATCATGAAACTGAGTATATATAAAACCGACGGCACCAACTCCGGCAAGAAAGCTGAGTTAAGTGACGAGATCTTCAAAGTTGAGCCCAACGATACGCTCATTTATGAAGACATTCGTTCTTATCTTGCCTCTAAACGCCAAGGTACAGCAAAAACCAAAGAACGTAATGAAGTCCGTGGCGGAGGGCGTAAAGCCTATCGGCAAAAAGGAACCGGTATGGCCCGCCGTGGAACGATGAGGTCACCGTTGCTTAAAGGGGGCGGTATCGTTCATGGACCTCGTCCTCGTGATTACGGGTTTAAGCTTCCGGCAAAAATGAAGAGAGTGGCACGTAAATCTGCCCTTTCTTATAAGGCAAGTGATAAAGCTGTAAAAGTAGTTGAAGACTTTTCTTATGAAGAGCCAAAGACCAAAAAAATGTTAGAGTTGGTCAAGGCGCTCGATCTGGAAGGGAAAAAAGTATTATTACTTACAGCGGAAGCCGACCGGAATATTTATCGGTCATCAACAAACCTTAAAAAGGTGAATGTACTTACAGCCAGTCAGCCTTCTACCTACGACATTGTAAATGCTGATGTAATTGTACTTCAAAAGAGTGCTGTAAAAGTACTTGAAGAAACAATGAAACCAAAAACCAGGGGAGCTGAGCAATGAAAAAAGCAGCAAAAAGAGTATTGATCAAACCCCTGATTACGGAAAAATTAACCCGCATTCAGGAAAGCGAGAATAAGTACGCGTTTGAAGTACATCCTGAAGCTACTAAAACCGACATTAAACGTGCCCTGAAAAAGGCATACCCGGATGTTGAGGTCACAAGTGTAAACACGATGATTATCCCCGGTAAGTCTAAAGGTCGGTTTACCCGAAGCGGATATATTGGTGGTACTACTGCTAAGAAGAAAAAAGCCATCGTATCTGTCAAAGAAGGACAGGAAATAGACTTCTTTACCGAAATTTAAATAACGAGATTAGTTATAAATGGCTACCAAGAAACTTAAACCAATTACTCCCGGAACCCGGCATCGCGTTGCTCCGGATTTCTCCGATATTACTACAGATAAGCCGGAGCGCAGTTTAATTACAGGGCTGCATAAAACCGGTGCCCGGAACAGTAAGGGTAGAATGACGGTTCGCCATCGTGGTGGCGGTCATAAAAGAGCTTATCGGATTATCGACTTTAAACGTACAAAAGACGATATACCTGCCACCGTTAAGACCATTGAGTACGATCCGAACCGTACAGCGCGAATTGCACTTGTAGCTTACCGTGACGGCGAGAAAAGGTACATCATAGCGCCTGACCGGCTAAAAGTCGGAGATACCATTATAAGTGGTCAGAAAGTAGAGCCCAATCTTGGTAATACAATGCCTTTGGGTAATATGCCACTTGGTACGACGGTACATAATGTTGAGTTGCAACCGGGTAAAGGTGCACAGATTGTACGAAGTGCCGGAGCACGTGCTCAGTTGGTAGCCAAGACAGAAAAGTATGCTACTATTAAGCTTCCGTCCGGAGAAGTACGCATGGTTCTTAATACCTGTCGTGCAACGGTGGGTACGGTTAGCAACCCGGATCATTTTAATGTTATTCTGGGTAAAGCCGGCCGTAATCGCTGGAAAGGGCGCCGCCCAAGGACGAGAGCCGTTGCAATGAACCCTGTCGATCACCCGATGGGCGGTGGTGAAGGAAAGGCATCAGGAGGACATCCACGTTCACCCTGGGGTCAAAAAGCTAAGGGCCATAAAACCAGAAAGCCCAATAAGCAGTCCTCACGATACATTGTACGTAGCCGAAAACAAAAATAACAGATAGAACGATATGCCTCGCTCACTGAAAAAAGGCCCATACATACATTATAAACTTCAGAAGAAGGTGGAACAGGCCAACGAAAAGGGATCTAAAAAGGTCATTAAAACCTGGTCCCGGTCCAGTATGGTAACTCCGGATTTTATAGGTCTCACCTTTGCAGTTCATAATGGCAAACAATTTATCCCGGTATTTGTGACCGAAAATATGGTTGGTCATAAACTCGGCGAATTTGCTCCAACACGTACTTTTAAAGGCCATCCTGTAAAGAAAGGCAAGTAAATCGGATTTTTAAATTATGGAACAAGCTGAAATTTTCGAAGCACGGGCCATTCAAAAATACTTGCGCATTGCTCCACGCAAAGTGCGATTAGTCGTGGATACCGTGCGTGGTGACAATGTTGAGCAGGCATTAGCCAAGCTTTCATTTACAAATAAGAAAGCAGCACCATTTGTTGCGAAGGTGATTAAATCAGCTGCAGCTAATCTTCGTGATCAGCATGAAGAAGAGTCGTTTGATGATGAGGACTTGGTTATCAAGCATATTGCAGTTGATGAAGGGCCTACGTTGAAACGCATTCAGCCGGCTCCTATGGGACGGGCTCATCCGATCAGAAAAAGAACGAGCCATGTGACTGTAGTTGTCGGTAAGAAAGAAGAAGAACTTGAATCAGAAACAGATTAAAAGGATCACGTTTTGGGTCAGAAAGTACATCCAACAGGTCTGCGATTAGGTATCGTAAAAGGCTGGGAATCAAACTGGTTCACCGAAGAAAATAATGCCGGTAATGTTTACGAGGATGCCAAGTTAAGAGAATACTTGCATGCCCGGCTTCGCAATGGTGGTCTGTCTCGCATCATTATTGAGCGTACACCCAAACGTGTGCTGCTTACTTTGATGACCAGCCGCCCCGGTGTAATTATCGGTAAAGGTGGTGAACAGGTTGAATTACTGCGCCAGGAGCTGAAGAAGATTACCAACAAAGATGTTCAGATCAACATCAGCGAGATTAAGAGACCTGAGGTTGATGCCAGTCTTGTGGCACAGAATATCGCCCAGCAGCTGGAAGCCAGAATCTCGTTCCGCCGTGCTATGAAAACGGCACTGGGTTCAGCGATGCGAATGGGTGCAAAAGGTATCAAAATTAAATGTGCCGGCCGCCTCGGTGGTGCAGATATGGCCCGAACGGAGCAATACAAAGACGGCCGGGTTCCTTTGCACACCCTGCGAGCTGATATTGATTATTCCAATGCAACCGCCAAAACCATTTATGGTACGATTGGCGTAAGTGTATGGATTTTTAAAGGTGAAATAATCGGCGATGTTGATCTTACACCAAGCGCTCATACATCGCGAAAAGATTCTGATAATCAGGAAAAACGACGTTCACGCAGAGGCCGGGGACGCCGGAAGCGTAACAACAAAGAGTAACCGGCAACACCGTAATTATACTCGAAAATGTTAGAACCGAAACGCATTGAAAGACGTCGCGTTCATCGCGGAAGATTTCGCAAGCAAACTAAAAGAGGTCATCAATTAGCTTTTGGTGACTTTGGGATCAAAGCTCTTGAATCCAAATTTATCACTTCACGTCAGATTGAAGCATGCCGTATTGCAATTGCCCGTAATCTGAAGCGTGAGGGGCAAACCTGGATTCGGATCTTCCCGGATAAACCCATTACCAAAAAAGCAGCCGAAACGCGAATGGGTAGTGGTAAAGGGGCTTTGGATCACTTTGTTGCTGTTGTAGAACCAGGGAGAATTCTCTTCGAACTCACCGGAGTTCCCAAAGCAGCAGCTAAAGAAGCCCTGAGGTTGGCTCAGCATAAGCTGCCAATTAAAACGAAATTTGTTATGCGCCGTGACTATGACGGCCAATAAACAATTTTTAGAATGAAAGCACACGAACTCAGAGACCTCTCGCTTAAAGAGCTTGAGGTTCGTTTAAAAGAAAATAAGGAAGAGCTTCAAAAGCTCGAGTTCAACCATGCCGTTGCCGGACAGGTTGAAAATCCGGCACAAATGAAAATGTTGCGACGCGAAATCGCACGCCTTCATACCGTAATTAAGGAAATGCAAAAGGCTGAAACAGCCAATCAGAATTAAAGAAGAATATGAGTGATACAACAACTCGTAATGCCCGGAAGGTACGTGTAGGAAAAGTGGTAAGTGATCGAATGGATCGCACCATTACCGTTGCGGTTGACCGCCAGGTAAAACATCCTATTTATGGTAAATTCATTACGAAGACGACCAAGTATATGGCTCATGATGAAAAGAATGAAGCCGGAGAAGGCGATCGTGTTCGCATAATGGAAACACGTCCATTGTCCAAGCGAAAGCGTTGGAGATTGATGGAAGTGGTAGAAAAAGCCAAGTAACTTTTTAGATGATTTAAGGTCATGGTACAGACGCAATCAATTTTAAATGTAGCCGATAACAGTGGAGCAAGAAAAGTGATGGTCATCAAGGTTCTTGGTGCTTCCAAGCGACGATATGCCCGGATTGGGGATCTTGTGGTCTGCTCCGTAAAAACTGCTATACCCGGCGGTACTGTAAAAAAGGGTGACGTAGTTCGCGCAGTTTTGGTTCGCTCTAAAAAAGAGTATCGCCGTAAAGACGGAAGCTATATACGCTTCGATGAAAATGCGGCCGTACTCTTAAATAATGATAGTGAACCAATCGGAACACGTATCTTTGGCCCTATTGCCAGAGAGTTACGTGAACGCAACTTCATGAGAATTATATCATTGGCTCCGGAAGTATTGTAAATATAGCCATTATGCAAAGACGTAAATCAAATAGCCAAAATAAACTCCACGTAAAAAAAGGAGAACAGGTTGAGGTCCTCTCCGGTAATGATCGGGGAAAAAGAGGCCGTGTCCTGATGGTATTTCCTAAGCAGAACAAAGTACTGGTTGAGGGAATTAACCTGGTTACCAAGCACCAAAAACCCAATCAGGAAAACCCAAAAGGCGGGCGTCTTGAACAGGAAATGCCGCTTGATGTCTCCAATGTATTGCCGGTTGACCCAACAAGTGGTGAAGCCTCACGCATTGGGAGAAAAAAGATTGAGGAGAGCGGTAAAACCCGATGGGTACGTTATGCTAAAATCAGTGGAGAAACCCTGGATAACTAAGGTAGAAGCTTAAACAATGGCTGAAGCAAGACTTTATACACATTACAAAGATGAAGTTATTTCTAAGATGACTTCAGAGTTTGGTTACCCCAATGTAATGGCGGTACCTAAGCTGCAAAAAATTTCTATTAATGCCGGAGTAGGTGAGGCAATAAATGACCGTAAACTCTTGGATACGGTAGCTGAAAATGTTGCCTTGATTACAGGTCAGAGACCTGTACTCACTAAGGCCAGAAAGGCGATATCTAACTTTAAGTTACGACAGGGCATGCCTATCGGATGTAAGGTTACCTTACGCAGAAATCATATGTATGAATTTCTGGATCGTCTGATTAATCTTGCGCTGCCCAGAACACGTGACTTTCAGGGAGTGCCGGATAAAGGCTTTGACGGCAGAGGAAATTACACAATGGGAATAACGGAACATACCATTTTCCCGGAAATTGACACCGATAAAGTGGAACGCATTCACGGCATGGATATCACTTTTGTGACCAGTGCCGATAATGATGAACAGGCTTATGCACTGCTCAAGCATTTAGGAATGCCTTTTCAAAAAAGAAATTAATTCACTATGGCTAAAAAATCCTGGATTGCGCGGAACGAAAAGCGCAAAAAAACAGCAGCCAAATACAAAGAAAAGCGACTCGAGCTAAAAAAAGCCGGCGACTATGAAGCTTTACAGAAGCTTCCGAGAGATGCCAGCCCGGTGAGAACAAAAAACCGATGTTCGCTTACTGGAAGATCCCGTGGATACGTAGGTAAGTTTGGTGTATCCCGCATTAAGTTTCGGGAACTCGCCCTGCAGGGTAAAATTCCCGGACTGAAAAAAGCCAGCTGGTAAACGATCAATTTTTATATACGATGACAGATCCCATAGCAGATTACTTAACCCGAATTCGAAACGCCCAGCAAGCAGGGCATCGTAAAGTAGATATACCTGCTTCTAAGCTTAAGCGTGCCATCACCAAAATTCTTATGGATAAAGGGTACATCCAGAAGTTTATCGATATTGATGATGGCAAACAGGGAATTTTACGCATTTTCCTACGCTATGATCACTATGGACAGCCGGTGATCCGATTGCTTGAGCGAAAGTCTAAACCAGGGCTTCGTACCTACTGTACGTCCGACAGCATTCCAAGAGTAAAAAATGGATTGGGCGTTGCAGTTCTTACAACCTCCCGTGGTGTGATGACTGATAAAGAAGCTCGCAAAATGGGCGTCGGTGGTGAAATTTTGTGCTACATCTATTAAACCGAACAAATTATTATGTCTCGAATAGGCAAATTACCGGTCGAAATTACAGATGGCGTTGAATGCTCCGTACAGGATGGCAATGTCATCACGGTAAAAGGCAAGCAAGGTGAACGATCTTTAACTGTAGACCCTACCCTGGATGTGGCAGTCGAGGACGGTCAGGTGGTAGTAACACGGAAATCCGAAGCGAAAAACGTGAAAGCTCTACACGGTCTGTACCGATCTCTGATTCAAAATCTGGTTACCGGAGTTAGCGAGGGTTTTAAGAAGGAACTCGAAATCATCGGGGTAGGATATAGAGCGAGTGTTAATAATAATACCCTTGAACTTTCTGTCGGATACTCACATCCGTTTTACTTTGTGCCTCCGCCGGAAGTTAAAATTGACGTGGATACGAAATCTTCCAAGAATCCCCGGGTAATTATCAGTGGAATTGACAAAGACCTGGTTGGCCAGGTTGCGGCAAAAATCAGATCAATCCGACCTCCCGAACCATATAAAGGTAAGGGTGTACGATATCTCAATGAGCAAGTTCGTAAGAAAGCCGGAAAATCTGCCGGTAAATAAGCTAAGAGTATAATATGACTACGAAGAATCCCAAACGACTTCGACGAGCCAAAATCCAACGCCGGGTACGCTCTAAAGTACACGGTACTCCGGAACGGCCAAGGCTGAATGTGTATAAAAGCAGCAAGCACATTTATGCCCAGATTATTAACGACGATGAAGGCCATACGCTGGCAAGTGCTTCAACGCTTACTAAGGAACTTGCCGATCAGATAAAAGATCAGCCTCCGGTTGAAAAGGCGAGAATCGTAGGCCGGAAGCTTGGTGAACTTGCCGATCAAGCCGGAATTAAAAGGGTTAGTTTTGATCGCAGTGGATATAAATACCATGGTAAGGTAAAAGCACTTGCCGAAGGTGCCAGAGAAAACGGACTTAAGTTTTAAGAATCGGATATATGCCTAAAGCTAAACGTAAACGTCATCATATAAAGGCCAGCGATCTCAACCTTGAAGAGCGCTTGGTCCATATTAACCGGGTCGCCAAAGTAGTAAAAGGCGGTCGCCGGTTTAGTTTTAACTCAATCGTTGTTGTTGGAAACCGTGAAGGTGTCGTCGGCAGCGGAATGGGTAAAGCCAACGAGGTATCCGATGCCATTCAAAAAGGTATTGATGATGCCAAAAAGAATCTGATTCGAATTCCGATGAGAAAAGACGGAAGTATTCCACACCCGGTTATCGGAAAGTGTGGAGCCGGGAAAGTTTTTCTTAGACCGGCATCAGATGGTACCGGTGTTATTGCCGGAGGACCGGTAAAAGCGGTATTGGAATATGCCGGGTTACACAACATTCTTTCCAAGTCACTTGGATCGCAGAATCCCCATAACATGGTTAAAGCTACAATTGATGCCTTGTTGCAATTAGAAGATCCGACTGATGTAGCTCAGAGACGTGGGGTATCTCTTAAGAAAGTATTTGAGGGCTAATCCGTAAAATTTATAACCGAATAGGTCAATGAAACTGGACAATCTTAAAGCACCGAAACCCAACAGAAAGGCACGCAAGCGTGTCGGTAGAGGACAGGGTTCCGGAATCGGTGAACAATCCGGTCGCGGACACAACGGTCAGCGCTCCCGGGCAGGATTTAATATGAATGTTGGTTTTGAAGGCGGTCAGATGCCCTTACAACGGAGAATTCCGAAGTATGGGTTTAAAAATCCATTCCGAACGGAATACACTCCCCTAAACCTGAAGGTGGTTGATGAATTCATCCAAACAAAAAAATTGGGTGAAGAGATCAGCAAAGACGACCTGATCAAAGCAGGTTTGGTTCATAAAAATGCCAAAGTGAAACTTTTGGGTGTCGGCGAAATCAATCAAAAGGTAACAATTGAAGTTGACGCCGTAAGTAAGTCCGCCCAAGAAAAAATCGAAAAAGCTGGTGGTAGTGTTACCATCCGTGAATCCTGAACCGGCAGATAAGCTGCACTGATGAGTCTGATTGAAAATTTTCAAAACATCTTTAAAATTGAGGAGCTCAGAAAGAGGATCCTTTATACTATAGGAATCCTTCTGATCTACCGCATCGGTACTTTTATTACAATGCCGGGCGTAGATGCCTCTCAATTAGCTGAAACCACCGGACCCGCAACCGATCTCCTCGGTCTTTTTGATATGTTCGTTGGAGGTGCATTTGCAAGGGCTGGTGTATTCGCTCTTGGCATCATGCCTTACATTACCGCTGCAATTATTATCCAGTTGATGGGAGCTGTGGTTCCTTATTTCCAGAAATTGCAGCGCGAAGGTGAGGAAGGCCGGAGAAAAATCAATCAACTTACCCGGTATGGTACAGTTTTGATTACGATGGTTCAATCCATCGGTTTTTCCATCAACCTGATGTCGACCTCTCCTGAAGCAATTGTCATAAGTAATACGGCATTTATCATCCAGGGGGTTATCGTACTGACGGCCGGTACTGTCTTCGTGATGTGGCTGGGTGAAAGAATTACCGAGCGAGGTATCGGAAATGGTATTTCGTTGCTGATCATGATCGGAATTATTGCAGCGTTACCCACCAGCTTCATAAATGAATGGAATACCACGAATAATGCGATCATTGTTCTGTTTGAAGTTGGTGTATTATTCCTGGTGGTCGGAGCCGTGGTATTGTTAACTCAGGGACAGCGCAGAATTCCGGTTCAGTATGCCAAAAGAGTAGTTGGACGTAAAGTTTATGGCGGAACGACTCAATATCTGCCACTGCGTGTTAACTCTGCCGGTGTAATGCCGATTATCTTTGCTCAGTCAATCATGTTCATTCCGAGTACCGTCGGAACATTTTTCCCGGGAAATGAAACTGTGCAGACTTTAACGGCTTGGTCTAATGACTTTACAGGTGTTGCCTATTCCATAGTATTTTTCATCATCTGTATGTTCTTTACATTTTTCTATACAGCTATTGTGATTAATCCCCGGGAAATGGCTGACACGATGAAAAGACAAGGCGGTTTTATCCCTGGTGTAAGACCGGGTAAGCAAACCGTCGAGTTTATAGATAATATTCTCGCAAGAATTACATTACCGGGTTCCATATTTCTGTCCTTCGTAGCGATTATGCCGGCATTTGCGGCAAACCTTGGAGTAACTCCCGGTTTTGCCATGTTCTATGGAGGTACAAGTTTGCTCATTATCGTTGGGGTAGGACTTGATACCTTACAGCAAATAGAAAGTCATTTGTTGATGCGACATTATGACGGATTTATGAAGTCCGGAAGAATACGAGGTCGGCGCCGTACGTAAGGCGGTTTGATCAATGTTATTATGATATATCTGAAAAGCGAATACGAAATCAACTTAATGCGCGAAAGCGCCCGGTTAGTCTCTCTGACTCACGCCGAAGTGGCAAAGAAGATTAAACCCGGGGTGACTACAGCAGAGTTGGATCAAATCGCTGAAGATTATATTAAAAAAAATAACGGAACTCCTTCTTTCAAAGGCTACGGCCCGAAAAACAATCCTTTTCCTGCGACGTTGTGTATCTCTGTCAATGAGCAGGTAGTGCACGGATTCCCTGGCACCTATAGTTTAAAAGCCGGGGATATCGTCTCTATTGATTGCGGCATTTGTAAAAATGGGTATCATGGAGATGTTGCCTACACTTATATAGTTGAGGAATGTAGTGATGAAGTAATGGATTTGCTTCAAACTACGATGCACTCATTGTACGATGGTATTGAAAAGGCTGTACACGGAAACAAAATCGGTGATATCTCACATGCTGTTCAAACAAGATGTGAGAGTAAAGGTTACGGTGTTGTCCGTGATCTTGTAGGGCATGGTCTCGGTAAGTCATTGCATGAAAGTCCATCGGTGCCGAACTATGGCCGAAAAGGCCGTGGAGAACGACTCCGGAGCGGAATGACTTTGGCAATTGAGCCTATGATCACCTTGGGCGACTTTCATGTTGATACCTTGGACGACGGCTGGACGGTCGTGACAGCAGACCGTTTACCGGCGGCTCATTATGAACACGATGTCGTTGTAAGAGAAGGAGAAGCTGAAATTTTAAGCTCTTTTGAGTATATTGAGGAGATAACCAAAATTTCAATCGATAAGGTAACTGCTTAGCATGGCTAAACAAGAGCCGATTAAACAAGACGGTACAATATTAGAAGCTCTGCCCAACGCTCAGTTTCGCGTTGAGTTGGAGAATGGTCACGAAATCCTGGCACATGTATCCGGAAAGATGCGTATGTATTATATCAAAATACTGCCAGGAGATAAAGTGACTGTTGAGTTATCTCCATATGATTTAACTAAAGGAAGAATCACCTATCGTTATAAGTAGTAAAAGCTTATGAAGACCAGAGCATCAGTTCGAAAAAGATCCTCCGACGACAAAATTGTGCGTCGGAAAGGAAGAGTTTATGTAATTAACAAGAAGAACCCTCGCAACAAGCAACGTCAGGGATAATATGGCTCGAATAGCTGGAGTAGATTTACCAAAGAATAAAAGAGGAGAAATCGGTCTTACGTACATTTATGGAATCGGCCGAACTCTTTCGCGGAAAATCCTCGATAAATTAGGCATCAGTTACGATATCAAAGTACACGATTGGGATGAAGAGCAGGTCAAGCAGATCAGGAATCTGCTTGAAAATGAGTACCGAGTTGAAGGTTCTCTGAGATCTGAGTCCAATGCCAATATCAAAAGACTAATGGATATTGGATGTTATCGGGGACTGCGCCATAGAAAAGGCCTGCCGTTGAGAGGTCAGCGTACTAAAACCAATGCTCGTACCCGTAAGGGAAAAAGACGGGCTGTGGCCGGTAAAAAGAAAGCACCGCGTAAATAATAATATCATATTAGGTAATGGCTAAAAAGCAAGAAAAAGGCAAAGCTACTGCCACAAAAAAGAAAAAAAAGCAACTTGCCGATCCTAACGGCATGGCATATATCAAAGCTACATTCAACAATGTGCTTGTTACAATGACCGACGCAGATGGTAATGTCATCTCATGGTCATCTGCCGGAAAACAGGGTTTTAAAGGCTCCCGGAAAAATACTCCTTATGCTGCTCAGCTGAGTGCAACTACTGCAGCTGAAGCCGCCTATGAAGTGGGTTTGCGTAAAGTTGATGTCTTTGTTAAAGGCCCGGGATCCGGACGTGAAGCCGCTATCAGAGCAATTGCAAGTTCAGGTATCGAAATTCAAATGATAAAAGATACCACCCCGATTCCACATAACGGCTGTCGGCCACCGAAAAGAAGAAGAGTTTAATCAAGTAAACGAAGAATATGGCAAGGTACACGGGACCCAAGCAAAAAAGAGCAAGAAGGTTTAAAGAGCCGATTTTCGGACCAAGCAAAGCGCTTGAAAGAAAACCCTACGGGCCGGGCCAGCACGGTCGTTCCCGGCAAATGAAAAAATCTGAGTATGCCATTCAGCTCGAACAGAAGCAAAAGGCAAAATACACCTATGGCGTACTCGAAAAACAATTCCGGAATTTATTCGATCGAGCCAACTCCAAAGCCGGAGTAACGGGTGAAAATTTGCTGCAATTTCTTGAAGCACGTCTGGATAATACCGTTTTTCGAATGGGTTTTGCCAGGACACGTCGCCAGGCAAGGCAGTTAGTGAATCATGGACATATCATTGTAAATGATAATGTAGTAGATATACCTTCCTATCAGTTACGTTCCGGTGATGTAGTCACTATACGGCCAAAGTCCAGAAACCTTGAGTTTGTCAATGACTCAATTTCTAATGCTCCACGCAATAAGTATAAGTGGCTGGAAGTGGATAAAAAGTCCCTTACCGGAAAGTTTCTGCATTATCCGGATATGGAAGATATTCCTGAAAACATCAATGTGCAGTATATTGTGGAGCTTTACTCAAAATAATCGCACCAATTTCTCACTTTTATAGTACGCTATCGCATTATGACTATTTCAAACTTACAAATGCCAGAAAGCCTCGTAGTAGAAGAGACGACCGACACTTTCGGCAAATTCGTGCTTCAACCGCTGGAGCGTGGTTATGGTGCAACCATTGGTAACTCTTTCCGACGCGTATTGCTTTCCTCCCTGCCGGGAATCGCTATTACCGCCGTTAAGATTAATGGTGTGAAGCACGAATACTCAAGCATCGAGGGTATCAAGGAAGATGTTTATGATATCATACTGAACCTCAAGCAAGTACGCTTTAAGCAAGTTGAACAAAGTACCGGCTTGATCAGAGTTCAGAAAAACGGCGGTGGAACATTAACTGCCGCTGATATTGATGAGGCTTCTGCTGAGTATGAAGTCCTTAACAAGGAACAGCACATCGCAACACTTTCTGATGATGCTGAAATTGAAATGGAACTTCATATGGGGCGTGGCAAGGGCTATGTAACTTCAGAAGACCATCCGGATGAGGAAAGTGATATAGAAATGATTCCGGTTGATGCCGTCTTTACTCCTGTCAAAGGTGTCAAATTTGATGTTGACAATGTGCGGGTAGGCCAGCGTACTGACTATGAAAAGCTTACCATGGAAGTGACAACTGATGGCTCGATTAACCCCAAAGAAGCTTTTACTATTGCCGGTAAAATTCTCAAAGAACACATAGAGAAGTTTATTACCGAAAAAATTGACGAGCCATTCACCCAGGAGGAAGAAGAAGTAGATGCAGAAAAGCAAAGGGTTGCCAATTTGCTGAAAACCAGCATTGAAGACCTCAACCTGAGTGTTCGTGCCTACAACTGCCTGAAATCAGCAA
>SLQI01000130.1 GCA_007131535.1 Balneolales bacterium
CATCACCAATCACTCCACCGACTGAATCACTCCATCCGTTTTAAGCTGTTGGAGTTGGGATTCATTTTTTCCGGCAAGTTCGCTCAATACTGAATCCGTAGATGCACCAAGTTCCTGCGGTGAGCAAAGTTTATCACATGCTTCGGGATTCGAAGTTGGAATCCCTTTAATCGTACCTATACCAGTCACATCACCAGAAAATAAATTGCGTTCCCCATGCTGCCGGATGGCTTCGGAAACCGGCAAGATCGCCCCGCAAGGTATGCCTGCTGATTTTATGCTTTCCAGCAGTTTTTTGCCATCGATATGCTTTTGGAAAAGTGATGCCAGAATCGGGCGCAACCGTTCGCGGTTCGAAGAACGTTCGGGGTTGGTAGCATATTCAGGGTGAGTGCCGAGTTGCGGCTGCCCGAGTAACTCTGTCATTTTTTGAAACTGGTAATCATTGCCGACGGCGAGCAGGATTATCATACCGTCAGCGGTTTCGAATGCCGAACCGTAAGGGTAGATATGGGGATGTTCTGACCCCATAGGCGCCGGATCGTTTCCGGCCACCAGCCATGCCGAACCCTGATTGGCCAGTGAGGCAAGGGCCGCTTCCATAAGGGATACAGATACACAGCTGCCTTTGCCGGTTTGTTGTTTAGTCAACAAAGCCAGCAGAATTTTCTCTTTCAGATGATGGGCGGCCAGCACGTCCATCAAGGCTACCGGCATTTTGAGCGGACCGCTTTCCGGAGTTCCGTTCATGTGCATGAATCCGGATTCAGCCTGGACCACGGCATCAAAAGCAGGGCGGGTATCACCGGACCCGAAACCGGTGATGGAACCGTATATCAACCGGGAGTTAAAGGATCGCAATTCATCGTAGGTGACTCCGAGTTTGGCGGCATCTCCGCTTTTGTAACTGGTGATGACTATATCGGAGCGGGATGTCAGCTCATAGAAAATTTGCCTGCCTGCACTGGTTTTTAAGTTGAGGGCAACCGACTCCTTGCCCCAGTTGGCACAACAGTAATAGCTGCTGATGCCGGTGGCTTCAGGTTCGCCGGGTAGTTTCCAGGTACGGGTGACATCCCCGCGTCCGGTCGGTTCAATTTTGATTACCCTGGCCCCGTGTTCGGCCAGAAACATGCCGACTAAAGGTCCGGCGAGAACACCTGCCGGCTCAAGGACAGTCAGTCCGGAAAGAGGTTGATTCATTATATAAACTTGAGTTAATCAATTGCGGAAAAAAGGGTACGAATTGCCGCTGTGAAATGCTATCTTTGACCGGTTTTGAAATCATAAATAAAACGGGAATGTATGTCTTACGCTGCTTATAATTTATTACACGTCATCGGTGTCATCTTTTTGTTTATGGCACTCGGGGGAACCATTATTCATGTGATCAATGGCGGCACGAAGGAAGATAATGCCTGGCGAAAACCACTCAGCATTATCCACGGAATTGCCATGCTGATAATTCTGGTAGGCGGATTCGGATTGATGGCACGTATCGGTATCGATCATGGCGCAATTCCCGGATGGATCTGGGGTAAATTACTGATCTGGGTTCTGCTTGGCGCGGCAATTGCTGTACCTTACCGTGTTCCCGAATGGGCAAAGCCGATCGCATTGATAGTGCCGATTCTTGGTGTGATTGCGGCATGGCTTGCAATTTATCAACCGTTTTAATGTATCCGTTTCTGTCTGGTACCAGATGTTAACCTTCAATATTGACCCTATATAATCTTTAACATTGGCTATCTGGATCGCGATACTCCTGGGGATTATCCAGGGGATCTTTATGTTTTTTCCGGTCAGTTCCACCAGCCATCTTGCACTCATGCAAAACTGGCTGCTTGGTCGGGGAGAGGAGCTGCCTTCTCCGGATTCCCCGGAAATGATTTTATTTGATCTGGTGGTACATGTCGGCACCCTTATTTCCATTGCTGTGGTATTTAGAAACAGCCTTGGAAAATATCTGTCACTAACCCTGCGAGGGGCCGGCGAATTGTTAAAAAGAAACCAGAGCAATGTCGGCCGGCTTTATATAAAGCTCACATTACTGGGGGTGTTGTCCGTCTTTATTACCGGTCTGATCGGCTTTCCGCTTAAAGAGGTGTTTGAGTCGGTTTTTGCTCAGCCGTTTATAATGAGTGCAACGCTTATTATTACCGGCATTTTGTTATGGTGGACGGACATTCTGCCGGATCGGAAAATCGGACTTCGCCAGATAGGAATCGGGCTGGCCATTATAATCGGTATTGCACAAGGATTGGCTTTACTACCCGGGTTGAGCCGAAGCGGACTGACCATTGCATTTGCTCTGTTTGCCGGACTTCAGAGGCGCTGGGCTGCTGAATACAGTTTCTTCATCGCATTCCCGACCATTCTCGGAGCTACGTTGCTTCAGACAATTGAAGTCATCACCGCCACAGAGCCTATGACTCTAAGCATTACCGTGTTGCTCGTCGGATTTCTGGTAGCTGCTATAGTTGGAATAATTGCGCTGTATCTGGTGATTACACTGCTTTATCAGGCCAAGTTCCGGTTCTTTTCCTATTACGTTTGGGCTTTGGCCGTAGTTGTAGCTGTAAGTTCTTGGTATGGATACATGTAGATGTGAGTTGCCGTCTGCTCACAGAAGTTTTAATTTCATGTCATATTGATGACATAAAATATATAAGTATGTTAATACGTTATGTGTAGCAAATAACAAAAACGTGATATCAGCATTCGGTTTGAGAAACAACACTGTCAAAAAGTTTGACAAGGTTAGTGTAATCACATATTCTGATTCCGGACGTTGCATATTTTATAACTATTAAACACATAAACCAAGCAATATGAGTAAAGCAGTTGAATTAACCGATCAAAGTTTTGATCAGGAAGTATTGAACTCCGATCAGCCGGTATTAGTGGACTTCTGGGCAGAGTGGTGCGGTCCTTGCCGCATGGTAGGTCCTATCGTAGAAGAGCTGGCCGGAGAATATGAAGGCAAATTAAAGGTTGGAAAAGTGGATGTAGACAGCAACCCGCAAGTTTCCATGAAATACAATATTCGCAGTATCCCGTCCCTGTTGATTTTCAAAAACGGAGAAGTTGTTGATCAAATCGTCGGAGCCGTTCCGAAAGCACAACTTAAAAAACAGGTAGACGCACAGCTCAATTAATACGTTATTCGATTAACTATTTACCAATGCTTAGTGATTATAAGGCGGCTTGCAGCAATGCAGGCCGCCTTTTTTAGTTTTTATCCATTTTCTTTCTTACTTAAAATTCAGTTTAGTTACTCTACCAAATTTGAATTGAGCTCAAGTATTCAAAGCCGTTATTGATCACATAAGCTATTAACCCGGTGGTGTATGGGATGCCGGGTTTTTAAAATTTGTTCTGCGAGATGTAGTTACGGTTTCTTTAGATATACAAAGTTTTTTACCAATCTCATTACTGTTGCATCCCATTGTAAGGAACCGGATGATTTACTTACCTGTCCGGTACAAGCCGACCGGCTATGGGGAGGAGGTAGCCTTTTGTTCCGGGTAACACTTCGCTTCGCTCCGTTCCACCCGCCTGTGCCCGTGGCAGGGCTATGTTCGGTCGTCCTTCGCTGCGCTCCGGACTTTTTGGGGAAGGCTCATCCATTAAATAAATTTTACTTAAATACCCCTTGTTCATCAGCCTCAAGATTGAACTTTTTTGCCAACAAACGAACCTCTTCCTCAAATGACATTTTGCGATGGTGTTCAGGTTGGCGATGAATATAATCCACCACTCGGTCGACGCCGGTCGGGCTTACACTAAAAGCCCCATATTTCTGTTGCCACCGGATTCTTCGATCCGGGAAATAGCTGTCGTTCATCCATTTGGATGAGCCGGATTTGAGGATTTGCATAGCTTTGCTCAAGCTCAACTCAGGTGGAATGGAAAGCAGCAGATGGACATGGTTTGCCGTTCCCCCGATGGCATGTGCGGTGATATCACGTTTGCGGGCAATTCCACCCATAAATGCCCAAAGATTGGGTTGCATATTTTCGTCAATCAAATCATGACGTTGGTAAGTGGTAAAAATACAATGGGTGTAATGGGCAATCATCAGAGTCGGTTGATTGAATATTGTTTTTAAAAAGAGGGGCTGCGAAGCAAATCCTTACATCAAAATTTGAAAAAATGATATTTATTCAAGGAGGTAGTTTGGAAGTTATCCACCAAAATGTCCGAAACGCTGTGGGAGGGGGGATGGATGGCAACCCACCAAGTCCGTAGCGAAGCGGAGGACGACCGAACATAGCCCCGTCCGTTGAGCCGTAAGGCGAATAAGGTCGGGGTGAACGAGGCCACCCACCCCCACCCAAGTCCGAGCCGTCGAAGACGGCGTAGGAGGGCCGAGAGCCGTAGCGATGGCACCTTTCGGCCGCCCCTCATTTCATTCGGGGCTTGGGTTTGGGGGAGGGGCGTCTGTTACCCCGGGTTACACTCCGCTTCGCTCCGTTCCAC
>SLQI01000256.1 GCA_007131535.1 Balneolales bacterium
AGGTACCGGAGGCCAGGTTGCCGGCATTGAAGGTAACATCGTAGCTACCGGCGGATTTGGTTTCATCCACTAATGTGGCGACCTGCCGTCCAAGCATGTCGTAAATTACCAGACGGACATCGCTTTCCTCCGGTAAAGAAAAGGCAATTGTCGTCGTCGGATTAAATGGATTGGGATAGTTTTGATCCAGCCTGAACTCATCGGGCAGCGTTTCTTTCTGCTCCTCTATGGAGGTTACGATATCCGTTTCACGGAAATTCCAAAAGCCGCTGTGAGCGTGAAACTCTTCACCTGTAGCCACACCGGCTGCCGGCTGACCGATGGTAGCACTTACTGCGTAGTCGCCACCGGAAGTCACCCCTCCGCCTCCTGAAAACGTTGCACCAGTTATCTGATACTGTGCAGCGCTATCCTTCAATGGAAGGAAGAGAAAAACAGGGATAAGCAACGTTGTAAAGGTTACTATTTTTATCATAAAAATATGCCTCTTTCAATAGGTCTTGATTAGAATACTTTTCCGGTTCCATCAGGATTTACCAGCTTCGAATAAAGCTATCTTTTGTTCATTCTTTTATACAGCTGTCTTCTTCCTGCTGGCCGCTTAGTGCTAAAGACTGTGAACCACAACTGTAAAATGGGTTTCTTGGTCGTCTTCAAATTCGACTATAAGGTCACCTGAGTTACTGGTGTATCTCACAACAGATTTTACAACCGGAGTTACTGATACCGTATAATCCTCGAACCAATAATATACGTCCTCAATAGTTATGCGATACCTTCCCGGGCTATCAACACTAACACTTGAAATGTTTACATTTTTACCGAGCTCACCATCTGCGTTAACAAAACCTTTTGCAATCGGCCCTGCCGTTCGCTGTGTGGATCCGTCTCCAAAAGAAAGTTCGCCTTCAATTTCCAGGTCTTCCGGAATCTCTGACGAGATCACAAAATTATCGCTGTCATCACGTTCAACAGAAACATTTTCACCGGCCCGAATTGCATCTTCATCAATTTTGGATCCGCTTACCGCGCCATCTTCAATTGACAAGGCGTGCATTGCATAAGGGGTTGCACTTAATGGCATACGAGGTTCCAGCTCATCCTCTCCGTTAATCTCAACGCTGATCCAATACGGAGTGTCAAATTCCAGATCAAAAGATTCCACACTTCCTAATTGTGCACTAAAAACACCTCCCTGAACCTCCAGCTTTTGGCTTTCACTCCATAACAGGTCTCCCTCCGATTCATCATCATAAAGTCGAAAGGTAAAGTTATATATCCCATCCTCTACCGGGTCGCCGTTTCCATTGGTTACGTACCCCTGGTGTGTTATGGTGTAATCTCCGCCGGCAAGTGCCGAAGAACCTGTTCCCAGAAAAATTGCAAGAAAGACTAACAGTATAATATTTCGTTTCATGATTATGCTATTTATAAATTATGAGTGATATATTCTATACGGCATCTTTCATAAAATCGGATCATCATTTGAAATATAAATTTTATTTCTTTGCACTATAATATCATACAGAAATAGTGCATCTGTCCAATTGATTGTTTCTACTCTCTTCAGCCTATCCGATATATCGGTAATTTTATTTCATCCCTGTCACTCCGGATTTATTCAACCGGTCTTATACCCTCATGTTCATCAATTGATGGTTTAATTCCTAACAAATTGATCTGATCCATTCTATTTATCCGTAATTGATTGGAGTTAACCTGATTTGATATCAGTTAATACTTATTTACAACTTTGATTAATTGAATGAATTTATGGATACCTATACAAGATCAACACTGTTGGGCTTGATCGTCATCTTTGGTCTGTTCGGCCACAGTTGGGCTCAGCAACAAACGAACTCCGGTGAAATCGGAACCCGGGGCGTAAGTGAATCAGACTCTTTAGCGCTGGTGGCCTTATATGAAAGCACCAACGGCGATGAATGGCAGGAAAGCAGCGGCTGGCTCCACAGCCGGGTCCGCCACTGGGACGGTGTGACAGTCGAAGGTGACATCATCACGGAATTGCATTTTAACTTCAATAGTCTCAATGGCGAGCTGCCTTCTGAAATTGGTGATTTAGCCGATTTGGAGGTGCTCTACATGTCACGCAACCGTATTGAAAATATCCCGCCTGAAATCGGTCAGCTTACCAAGCTAAGACGGATTAATCTGGCTGCAAACGATCTTACAGAAATCCCACCCGAACTTGGTGACCTTGAAAACCTGGAATACCTGAATCTGGAAAACAACGATATCGAAGGGAATCTGCCCCCGGAATTAGGTAATCTTTCCAGTCTTGAATGGATGGAGTTGCGCCGCAATGATATCAGCGGTCCGATTCCTCCGGAGTTCGGTCAACTTGATAACCTGGAAGTTTTAAGGCTAAATCGGAACAGTCTCAGTGGCGAGCTGCCTTCTGAACTTCAGAATCTTTCAAGTATCACCGAATTAAATTTGGGAGGCAATCCACTTGAAGGCACATTGCCTGCATGGCTGGGAAATTTGAGTACAGTTGAATTTCTGGATATCAGCGGAGCACCATTTATCGAGGGTGAACTTCCTCCTGAAATCGGACAACTGGAAAATCTTGAGAAGCTTTTTGTAGCAGCAACTCAAATCACCGGCACTATACCCGCTGAATGGGGAAACCTTGAAAATCTTAAGGAACTGGCATTGATCGCAAACAACCTGAGCGGCCAGATTCCTGAGGAAATCGGTAATCTTCCGAACATTGAAGAACTTATTTTGTTCGACAACGATTTTTCCGGCCCGATCCCTTCATCCCTATTTAATCTAACCACCCTGCAAGTGATTGATTTTTCGCAAAATAACTTCAGTGGTGTAATCCCGGCTGAAATTGCCGGCTTAAGCGACCTGACCCACTTGCAGTTGAGCCAAAATGAACTGAGCGGAAATCTCCCTGCGGAACTGGGGGATCTGACCGGGTTAAACATACTCAACTTAGATGGAAATAAGTTCGAAGGTGAAATTCCTCAGAGTTTAACCAACCTGACCAATCTTTGGAATAACAGCAATTTTAGTTTTAACATGCTTACTGCCGAAGATGAGGCCGTAAGAGATTTTTTGGATGAGATTGATTCGGGCTGGGAACAAACCCAAACCGTACCGCCTGAAAACATTGATATCAACGAACAGGCTGCTCTACGTGCTGAGACATATTCTACAGAGTCTGATATGGTAGAAGTAAGTTGGGATCCGATTCCGTTCACGGGTCAACAGGGCGAATATATTGTCCGGTATGGCACCGATCCGGGCAACCTTGATTACAGCGTTACTACTGATGATAAAAGCGCTTCTTCTGTATTTATCAACGATACGGATGCCGGTTCAGACTACTATTTTGCGGTACAAACCCGCACCGAACCTCATCGCAGTAACCCCAATGATTTAATCAGTCCGTTGAGCACCATTATTGACGAAAACGGCGAAGCTGTGGCCACCCCGCCTTCAGCACCGGCTCTTTCCTATCCGGCTGATGGCGACGATATTACCCCCACAACTGTAAGCTTCGAGTGGGAGTCAGCTGAAGCGGCTCAAAGCTACCACCTGCAGGTTGCCAAAGATGCCGAATTTCAGGAAATGGTCACGGATGCCGCCGACATCACCAGTACCACATACGATGTTGAGGATCTGAGCCATGAGAGCAATTATTTCTGGAGGGTTCGTGCTGTTAATGAAGACGGATTGGAAGGTTCCTGGTCAACGACCCGGGAGTTTGCAACCGTAATGCAGCCTCCTGAAATCCCTCAACTCGTATCACCGGAAGATGGAACTGATAACCATGAAGATAGCATCGTTCTTCAATGGGAAGAGGCCGATCGAGCCGACAGCTACCATATTCAGTTATCAGATGATGAGGATTTTGATGAGTTAATCATCAACGAAAAACAGCTCGGGGAATCCGGGTATGAAGCCGGCGAACTTGATAATGCCTCCACTTATTTCTGGCGGGTCAAAGCAGTTAATGATGGCGGGGAAAGCGAATGGTCGGAGACGTTCAGCTTTACGACAGATGAATTTGTTTCTGTGGCAAAAGATCCGGATATGCCGGAAGTATTCGCATTACGGAATAACTATCCCAACCCGTTTAATCCGGTAACACAGATACGTTACGATTTACCTGAGCAGGCGCAGGTTCGACTGTCTGTTTACAATCTCCTGGGTAAACATGTCAGCACCCTGGTTAATGAGTCCCAAAGCGCCGGTCACCACGAAGTCAGCTTTGATGCCTCGGAGCTTTCAAGCGGCACATATATCTACCGGATTGAAGCCGGTGATTTTGTCTCATCCCAGACTATGATGCTGGTGAAATAGTAAGCTGCACATAACAAAAAAAGCCCGGCGCTGATCTAAGCTGCCGGGCTTTTTATTTAAGGTCTGTTACCGTATGGTGATCAAAATATTACTGGCATACGGAACAAAATAGCATTTGAATCAAAAAGACGTCAGAGGC
>SLQI01000345.1 GCA_007131535.1 Balneolales bacterium
GAGATTGCATCCGGTAGTTGTTTCCACGGGTGCGCTGGGTGGTATCGCCGGTTTCCAGATCAAGAAACCAGACGTTTTCACCGCCGCTGCGATCCGAGATGAAAGCGACTTTTTCACCATCCGGATGATATACCGGCTGGGAATCAAATGCCATGCCGCGGGTAAGCTGACGGGCCTGGCCTCCTTCGATTGGAAGTTCGTACAGATCCCCCATGAAATCAAAAATAATGCGGTCGCCATCCGGGTGGACATCAAGGGAAATCCATGAGCCTTCATTGGTTTGAAGGGGGATGGTTCGGTCTGCCTCAATGGGCAGATCCTTGTGACTCAGATCTTCGTCATTGTCTGCGTCATCCGTAACAATGGCCGTTGCGTTACCGGATAGCAATCCGATAAGGGGCAGGGTAAGAAGTAATACAAGTAATCGATAATAGCGGTTCATACCAATATTGATGTGATTTTTATTTAGTGTTCCGGGGTCATGAGCTGTCAGGTGCGGTTATTGGCACAAATGAAATAAAACGCCGGAACATGATGATAAATGCAACACCGAGACCGTGAAACGGGAAGTGTCGGGCAGTCATTCATAATTTATCATCCTGTTTAATTCCCGTTCAAAATAATTGAATTGCGGGCGAAAGTCCGAAAAAATTAGTTAAAAAATTGGCCGGCCTTAAGTAGTGCCTGTAATAAAACTCACGATGCCATTTGGAAACAACAGGTAATTAAGGTAAATCAGTAGATTAAGAAAAATTGGGTGTTTGGCTCCATGAGTTGCTTCAAACCCAACCTGAACTCCTGAATTACCGAATATACGGCACCAGGTATTGGCGTTTTCTTACAGACACTAACTAATTATACTGATCAGAAGTAACCGGCAAGCGGATCATTAACCCACCTGAATTTAAGAGTCGATTGAAACGCCGTCTTCAAACGTTCACCCGTGGATAAGTGAAAAGGCTTTCGGGGGTAATAGCCGGACATAATCAAAGCCGATTCCAAATCACGGATTTTATCCAGCCGAGCAGCGATGGCGTAAGCCTCATCAATAATGGTTCCGCCGTATTTATTGATCAGAAACCGCATAACCGATTGCTTGCCCCGGTTGTAGGTGCGGCGGTTTGGTTGAGGTCGGGAATCCTTGACATCCGCTTTTTGGTTAAGTATGCTCAGCGGTTCGGCTTCAAATTTCAAGGGCTGATCAATCTGCAGTGTTCGGCACAACTCCTGTAAATCAGGATGGGTTACTGCCGGACCAACTTTCAGGTTGATATCGGAGTTGGTCTTCCAAAACAGACCGCCGTTCCGTATACCATTTGATAAGAACAGAAACGCAAGAAATTCCAGAGGCTGATAGACTTTAGCTTCAAACCGGTTCCCATAAGTAGTCCGGCCGGTGTCTTCTTCGGTAGTGGTATGCTGCAACCATATCTGTTGATTGCGTAAAATCAGCGGAACATTGTGTACTTCGATGGCCGAGAGGTTGGCTTTGAGGAAATCGGGCAGGAGCGTATCGGTATCCTGAAGAACTGCAGCATACGAGGCGCCGGTAAAGCTTCCGGATTCGAAGGCCCGGTCTGTGTTACCCGTTTCACCGAGACGCTCCGGATTAGATTCGTATGAAATGCGAGAGTCATTCAGAGCTTCTACAACCCCTTTTGCTTCTTGCTGCGGGGAGTCATCCAGAACAATGGTCTTCCAGTTTTCTTCGGTTTGATCCTGTATACTCTTAAGTGTCCGTCTTAGCCAGGCAGGTCGCTTATAGGTGGGTACGCGAATCTCTACAAGAGGAGAGATGCTCATTTAATTGTAAAAATGTTTGGGATTGAGGTTCGTGATAGAATGGGATTGAATTTAAAACAAATTAAACCGGATTCCATTCGGCAAATATGGGACTGCAACCCGAAATACTCAGAAGTCCATCGTCGAAACCGGATATTACCGACCCGTGTAAAGAAAGGGACTCCAGTAATAGGGCAGCGCCGTGGATTCATCATCTAAAAGTTCCAGTTTCGCCAATTGCAGCGCACGGCTATAGGAATGGTCATCAAGTAAATAGGTATAAAATGCCTGCATTAGTTCTGAGGTACTCTCATCGCTCACCTGCCACATGGAATAAATTATATTTCGGGCTCCCGCCTGATAAAACGCACGGTTCAGCGCCTGGATACCTTCACCGTATTCCAAAGGACCGTATCCGGTCTCACAACTGCTCAGCACCAACAGGTCGATATCCAGATCAAGGCCGGAAATCTGGGTGGCATAGAGGTAATCCGGTTTTCGGGTTTCCGGGTGATAAAGTATTAACGAACTGAGGTGGGGATCTTCATCATTATAAATGCCATGCGTAGCAATATGCAGGATATCGGTGCTGATCGGGTTTCTCAAAACATTAAGGTGCGCATTTTGATGCAGCAAAGAGGTCGTTTCAAGATTGCGGGTATTGAACAGCCGGCTGATTTGCCTTACTTCCGTTTCCGAGTGTTGAAGTGTTGCTACTTGCGGTGGACCTGAATCCCGGATTGCTGAATTTGTGATATAATTGTTAAGGATACTGATGCGATGTCCCGACTCAAAAACAGGTGCCAAAGCTTTTAGGTGATAACTGCGATCCCGGACCGGCTGCCGGCGGTCTTCGAACAAAAAATTCAAACCATATTGGTAAGCTATGGCATAGTCTTTAATCAGAAAATCAAGTTCTGCGATACTTCCTTCATCAGTCGTGCTTTGCAGCAGAACCTCAAAGGGAAGAAAGTAAAGCTGCTGATCGGGGAGGACAGTGAGCTTATCTATGTCATCAAGGTACTGTTCAAACGGCTTGATCAGCAAGTCGTATAATGTTGCTGATTTTTCAACAAATTCATCTCTCAGATGTCTGCGGGTAAGTGTCCGGTTACCGGCAAGGGAGTGAACCCGTTTAATCTTGCTGCGAAAGTCCAGCTCCCGGTCTTTATGGTGATGTATTTTGAATTCATCCCGGCTGATGAAAATGGAAAACAGATCATGATGCTGAACAAAATAACCGATTACCGCCTCGTCCTCATGCAGAACTTGTCTGATGTCTTTGGAATCAATGCTGTGCTCGCGGTAGCGCAATTGATGAAAAGAAGGGAAGTCTTCTTCAATCTGATGAATCAAATCCCGGAGATCCCGGCGTTTCTGCATAAGATCTACGTGCACCGGAGCATAGTCGCTGCTGCCGATATCCGGATCTTGCCGCATGGTGCGGTAAGTGCGGTCAAGCTCACTGATCTGTGCCCGAAACTCTTCTTTTTGTTGGTTGATTTCTTCGGGCAGCTCAAGAGATCGAAGAGCCTGATTTTCCCGAATAACCCGCTCCAGTCGCCAGATACGGCTTTGTTCAAAATATGTCAGAACCTGTTCAGCATAGTCTTTATCTCCGGTAAACTTATACAGTTCATAGGCTTTGGCTGCCGCGTTTTTATAGGTTCCCCGCTTGCGGGATTCCAATCGCAAATCATGGTCGCTGACATCGAGCTCAATGCGCTGCTCATCTAATAAACTGATAGCCAGCTGATAGGCAGCTAACGAATACCTGGCATATTCCGGGTTTTCAGTAGACCGATATAACCCACCCAAAATATTACCCAGCGCGGATATCACCTCAAATGTAATCGGGGTTACTTCAAGCTGATGAGGTTCAGGCAAATCGGAAATGGACTCCGGTGTAAAGTCGACCGCCAAAGCTTCGACAGCTTTCTGCATATACTCTACCGCAACCGGAAACACTTCTTCCCGCGGCGCACTGAGGTGTCGTTCCCGGGTCGAATAATTGAATGCGATTGATTTATAGCGGTCGGCCTGCAACGGTCCCGGGTACAGACCGGCCTTTTGTTCGAGTTCCATCGTTTTTTTCAGGTAAATCAGTGCTTCGTCAAAACGTTGGAGTTCCTGGAGGGCATACCCCTTGAGAGCGTATGGGTTAAAATTGCTTATAAGTGTCAGGTCAAAATCATCTAAAAGTGGCTGCAACCATTCGATGGTTTGTTTGAGTTTTTCGTCTTTGTTTTCAGCTTTACCCAGGTTGAAAGATACCCACGCAGCCATATAGTGAAGTTGAACTTTACCGAGCTGAAGATTACCGGGAATCCGGCGGTTTAATTCCGGCACCGGTGAGATAGCCTCAAACGCTCTTCGGTAATCATTAAGCTCAATATATTCATGGGACATATTACTCTTGGTCATCAATAGGATACGCGGTGCATATTCGGCAATCCCATCCATATCAATTAGATTTTGATACATTCTGATGGTCTCTTCGGGCTTTCTGAGCACCGAATATAAATTGCCGATGTTGAAATAGACGAGAGCCAGCTCGGGATGATCCGGTACGAGCTCGTCTTGATAGGACGAGGTTATGTTTATAAGACGCTGTTCAATATCATCAACTTCAGAAACGGACTGATGAGATTGTTTCGATAACAACACGGCAAGCCTGAACCGCAGATGATATATCGGGTCGGCTTCTTCTGAAAGTTGATCCCGCGCCTCATGTAATTCATCAGGGGGTTTTTGATTTTGAAGCAGCAAGTAGTTGCGGGAGTGCAGATCATCCCTGATATCACGAATCTCTTTGTCTGATAAGCTCAAGCCGGAATTCTCAAGCAGGTCCAGTGCCTCTTTATAATGCTGTTCGAAATGCTCAAAGTGTCCGTTATGAAAATAAAATGCGGCATTGGACTGTGCTTTAAAAAGCTGCTCTTCGGGAGATGCCGTTGCACTCACGTTTGATGCAAACAGGTAAGAACAGAAAGCAAGAACTATTACTGATTTTAAAAGGACTTGGGCGGGTAATATGCCACAACTGCGGAAAAACAAAAGCAATGGTCTTGTTAAGTAACTCAGGTTTCTGTCAACAGAAGAGTGATTCAAACTGTTTTGTCTTTTAAAGTTCCGGATGCGTTTAGCGCGGGAAGCGCAACCCCTTTATGCGACTTTGATAACCAATTTTATAAAAAAAGCCCCATTGAATTGCTTAAACATTAAAGTTTATGAAAAATCAGTGAAAATCCAACTTGCCCTTACTGGGATGAATGAACGCAAGTCTGTATTCACCGGGCGCATTTCCGAAAATTTCGTGTTGGATTAATCGGCCGTAAAATCCTACATTCCTGCCTATGAGTGGAATATGGCTTGCAGCAGCCGGTATCACGATGTTTGCCATGGGGTTTATGTATTACTCCCGCTTCATTGCCCGTCGTATTTACCGGCTCGACGATTCAAACATAACACCGGCCCACAGGAATAATGACGGCATCGATTTTGTGCCGACCAACAAATTTGTGCTTCTGGGCCATCATTTTACATCTATAGCTGGTGCAGCTCCAATTGTTGGTCCGGCCATTGCCGTATATTGGGGATGGCTGCCCGCTTTGCTATGGGTTGTACTGGGAACCGTTTTCGCCGCGGGGGTGCATGACTTCGGCACCCTGGTAATTTCCACACGGCACGACGGTAAATCCATCGGAACCCTGGCCACCGAATATGTCGGTGAGCGTGCCAAGAAGCTGTTTCTGTTCATCATCCTGATTCTTGTGTTGATGGTCAATGCGGTTTTTGCCTGGGTGATAGCCAATCTTTTTATCAGCTTTCCGGCATCTGTTGTTTCAATTTTTATTCAGATTCCCCTGGCCATCTGGATCGGCTACTACATTTACAAGCGTACAGGCCAGCTGCTGCTGCCTTCCATAATCGCCCTGATTATAATGTATACAGCGGCAATCGTTGCCAGCTATGTGCCGGCCCTACAGATTGATCTGGTAAGCTGGTTCGGCGGAGAAGGTGCCCAGGTATTTGAGGGATTCGGCACCGTTTCCATGGCATTTCTGATCTGGATAGTGGTGCTGATGATCTATGTGTTTTTCGCCTCGACTCTGCCGGTTTGGCTGTTGCTGCAGCCCCGCGACTACATTAACGCTCATCAGCTTATACTTGGGTTGGTCATCCTGTATCTCGGTTTGTTGGTTACCAACCCGGAGGTTACCGCACCTATGCTGAATGAAGGCGCCGAGACCTCATGGTTTCCGTTGTTGTTTATCACGATAGCCTGCGGTGCTATTTCCGGCTTTCACGGCCTGGTTTCTTCCGGAACATCATCCAAGCAAATCAGCAAAGAATCCGATGCCCGAATTGTAGGGTATCTTGGATCCATCGGGGAAGGCTCACTTGCGTTAATCACAATTGTAGCCGTGGTAACCCTGTTCGGAACCCAACAGGAATTCCTCAGCGTCTACAGCAGTTTTGACGCCGCCGGCAGTGAGGGGCTGGGTAACTTCATTGTAGGTGCGGGGCAGTTGGCATCCGGATTGGGCATCCCAACCGTGGCTGCTGAAACGATTATCGCAGTGGTGGTTATCAGCTTTGCAGCAACCTCGCTCGACACCTCCGTCCGACTGATGCGCTATATTATCAGTGAGCTGGGCGTGGAATATAACGTGCCTGCCATTACACCGCGTTATGTAGCTACATTTATCGCCGTTGCTTCCAGCGCGGCCCTGGCGTTGATCCCGGAAGGCCCTCAGGGATTTGGTTCCGGGGGATATCTGCTCTGGCCGCTTTTCGGAACCTCTAATCAGCTACTGGCAGGAATTAGCTTGCTGGTTGTGTCCATCTGGCTTCGGCGCAATAACATAAGTCTGGTATATACCATTGTGCCTATGGCCTTTTTGCTGTTCATGACCTTGTACGCCATGATCCAGCAGGTTTTTCTGGACTGGTCCGGACTGGGTGAAACGGATACCAACTGGCTGCTGCTCATCATGGGCAGCATCATCATGGTTTTTGCCATCTGGATTGTACTGACCGCCGTTCAGGTCATGATTCGCCGGGATGAGGAAAGCTGAGTGCCGTCACGGCCTCAATGTGTTTTTTCTAATCGTTAATAATGTATGAAGAATTCCTGGCAACGTTTCTGGCAGATTTACGATGAGATGCTCAAAACCGGTCACCGTGCCGAGATTCTTCGGGAATTGCGGGATGAGGAAGATGTTTTTATGATCCTGATGTGCAGTGAGATGCTGGGGCTGCCGAACCCGGTCCATTTCTATACCCTGGAAACCTACCCCATACTGCTTGAGCGGTTTCATGAGTGGCATAAGCGAATGGGAATGGAGCGATCACCGCTGGATCATATCCGATGCTGCTAATTTGAAGTCGGCAGAAAACTCATTTTCTTATTGCAAACCGTAAGTGATCTCAACTTTTCCCTGGTAAGCGAAGTAAATAAATGTCCCGTATTCGATTTTTTGGTGGTAAAGGAGGAGTCGGCAAAACGACGGTTGCGGCTGCCTATGCGGCCCATCAGGCCGGGCAAAACCGGGTATTGCTGGTATCAACAGATCCGGCTCACAACTTATCGGATCTGTTTCGCCGGAAGATCGGCCCGAAGATCACCGCAATTGACGATCGGCTGGATGCCATCGAAATCGACGCTGAAAAAGAAGCGCATCGCTATATCGAGGAGGTAAAATCAAACCTGAAAGAACAGGTACGCCCCGCACTGCTTGAAGAAGTCCACCGGCATATTGATATGGCCCGTCACAGCCCCGGGGCTAACGAGTCGGCTTTGTTTGACCGGATTACCCGGCTCATTCTTGAGGAAGGAAGCGGCTATGATCTGCTTGTGTTCGATACCGCCCCGACCGGTCACACACTTCGGCTTGTCTCTCTGCCTGAAATGATGGGCGTCTGGGTTGATGGACTTATAGGGCGCCGTAAGTCGCTGAAGGATGAAACACCCTCTTGGGTGAAAGATCCACAGGATAAACCCGACCCGATTTTGGAGAAGCTGAATCAACGGAAAGTGAGATTCAGCCGGGTGCGGGAAATTTTGCACGATCAAAGTCAAACGAGTTTTAGTTTTGTGGCCATTCCCGAGCGCCTATCCGTACTGGAGACGCAGCGGGCGGTAGAGGATCTGATCCAAAATCGCATACCTATCGGTGAGCTGGTGATCAACAAGGTTTTGAAAGCGACAAGCGGGGAGGAGTTTTTCCGAAAAAGAGCCCGGGCTCAGCTGCCCTATCTTAAGCAGTTACATTCCATCAAAGGAATAGAAAAGTGTATTGAACTGCCGCTGCTGGAATTTGACATCGATGATGAAACCCGATTTCGGGATTTCTGCCGGGTATTCACGGATCGGTTCACCGAATGATGAGGGTGGGGTATCCCGGGTAGATCAATTAAAAAAACGGCGGACCAAATATAGTATTCGGTCCGCCGGGTTCAATGATAAACTAAAAGGTAAATAAATTAATGCGCAGGCTGATCACCAATCGGAAAACCGGATGGTGTGGCAGGCGCGCGCCCTTCGGTTTCAGGTACCGTGCCGTCCTCGAAAAAGCGTTCGATATCCCGTTCGAGACTTCTCAGATGAGACGGCTGACCCACAACTTCACCTCTGTTGATTTGCTCAACTATTTGATCCAACGCGTATTCTGCTGATGCGCGCACCTCGGCAATCGCGCTGCCGTCTGCTGCCAGATCAATTAAAGTGTTGACCAGCGCCCGCTGGCGTACACCTTCCAGCCCTTGATGCTCGCTATCAGCAACGAACGACCGTTCGATCATGTAGCCAACGGCGTCATCAAGGGAGGGCATAGAGGAGTCCCGATCATGGAAAGCGACTACACGTGCCGCCCGCTCCGGGTGCAGGAGCCCGTCGTATACCCTAGAACTGAGCATCCGGGCAGGGCCGAGTTGATCAAAAGCCGGGCCGCCATTGGTTTGAATGTTTCGGTTATGAGAGCTGTACCCGTCAGGCACCGGGGCCATATTCTCAACAATGTGTTCAGGTATCATAAGGTTGTCAGGCTCGACGACATCCATAACGGTGGTCAGCGCCTCGTTTACCCGGTCAGCTTCGATCATGGTACCGGCGCCTCGTCCATCTCCCTTCAGGGAATACTGGAACTCATATCCGCCGAGGTATTTTATGGCTGCGCTCAAAATATAGCGATGATACAGGTAGGCCGGATTTAGACGCTCATTAAGCAGCCAAAGCGGGTCACCTTCGTTGATCACACTTTTATCAAAGTTTTCGAGGAGTATGGACCGGATTTCGAGTGCGTCCCGGAGTTCGCCCAGCACATCCTCTCCCAGCATCCAGGTAGAGGCTCTCGGATGACTGCCGGAATCTCCGTGATAGGGATGCGTTATGTATTCAATATCGCGATCTACCATTTCCTGAACGATGGCTGCAAGCCCTTCCTCTTCTTCGTCTTCAGAAAATTCGCTGTAGCCCCATTTAATGGCCAGGGAATCATACACACCCGGACCAGGCGCATAGGCTTCGGACAGGTCGATGTCTCCGTTTTCGTCCAAAGTCAGTTTCGGTGCCGGATAATCCATTACCGAAGCGCGGCCGTAGCTTTCAGCGATGAAGTTGTGAGAAAGCCCCAAAGTATGCCCCACTTCGTGCGCGGCGTGCTGGCGGCGGCGGTCCATGGCAAACTCTTCAGCGGTAATATCATTATCCAGTGATGTTACCCATGAGCCGAGATCGGCTGTACCTCCGTGAAAAACCGAAGGTTCGTAGCTGCGGTATTGGTTGTAGTTCACGAGTGACCGGTGTGAGTCCATCCGAACCGAAGCTTTAATAATCTCGCCGGTGCGTGGATCCCGGAAACTTGGTCCGACTGACGGGCCCGGCTGAGTACGGTGAACCCACAGAACCACATTGTAGCGGGCATCCATGGGGTTCATATCATCCGGCATATCTTCAACTTTGAAAGCATTTTTAAAACCGGCCGCTTCATACAGACCTTCAAACCATTCAATGCCTTCACGGAAAGCCTGACGGTAGGGTTCAGGGATAGCGGGATCAAGATAGTAGACGATCGGTTCTACCGGCTCGCTGACTTCCGCGTCCGGATCTTGTTTTTCCAAGCGGTGACGGACGGCATAACGCTGTACGTAGTCCTCATCAAAATTGCGGGAAAAATCGTACCGGTCGATGCTGAAATAGCCAACCCGGGGGTCAAGTTTGCGTGGGGTGAACCCGTCATCCGGAAGCTGGACAAGGCTGTGATGAATACCGATGGTAACACTGCGGCTGTCGGGCGTGAAGTATCCGAGTGCCCAGGAGGAGTTATCACTGGTAAAAGTCACCTTGCCCTGAATTTCAGTGTTTTCCGGGAAGGCGTCGGTGTAGTCCGGGTTGATGGTACTTTTGTTTTTATCAACCCGAAAAGGGCCGTTGCCGAGGGCATCGAGATTGCCGGCTGCACCGACTTCATCCCGCAGAAAATAATCGGTCACATCAATAAGCGCGCCGTTTTCATCTTCAGCTACGATATCAAAAGACCCGACAATAGAAGTGGCGAATGATTCATCGACCGAACGGGTCAGCGTTTCATGTTCGGTGTTGTAATTGGTGAATTTTGGGTTTTGCAGCTCAAAAAATGCTTTCGGGCCATTGCGGGTAAACCGGCCGATATAGTCGTTCATGCGCTGACCACGGTCCAGCCTTCCGATGGACGTGCCGGTTCCGGCGGCAACGGAGGTGAAGTAAAGGAAATCTTCATCCCACCGGTCGATTTTCATGTAAAGAGACCCTTCAGCATCATCCCAGTAAAGGGTGTAAAATCCTTCCATAGCCTCCATATCGGCGACCCTGTCCTGGAGAGAAGCCGAGTTGGCCGGTGCTGTGGTATTATCATGTGCAGCGCAGCCTGATAGCGCTGCCGCAAACAACAAAATGGGTAAAAGTAATTTAATTGATTTCATAGATAGATATTTGAGTACATAGATCGTTGGCAGGAGGTTAAACATGGAAAAAAATCCTGAATCGTCCAACAGGATTTATCTCGTTAATGATGCTTATTTTTGGTAGTTCCATATTTTGTGATGATATTGATTTCGTGCATGAAGTTTGTCGAGATTATTCATCATTTACTTATTAAAATTAGTGTCTCTAAGAAAACGCCAATATCTGTGTTACGCTCGACTCAAATATGCCCATGTACGCTATGTACACGTTTTTTGGACCATAGCGAGCCCTGATCCCGGCGTTTTCTCAGGACACTATGATTTGCTTACAGACACTAATTAAATTGGTTGTGAGATCAAAGATTGATTTATCCCCTATATCCCGCTTATTGACCGGTGCAATGACATTTATATTGGTTTTGACCGGAACTTCCTGTGCGCAGTTCGCGGGTGGCGACGGATCGGAATCGAACCCCTGGCAGATTGAGACCTCGGAACAATTGCAGCAAATTGCCGATTATCCGGATGATCATTTTATTCTGGCGGCGGATCTTGATCTTGCAGATGTAGCGGATTTTGCTCCCATCGGCAATCCGGACTCGCCATTCAGCGGAGTGCTGGACGGCGCCGGGTATACCGTTTCCAATCTGAACCTTAATCGGGCGGACGAGTACACCGGGCTTTTTGCGGCCGTATCCGGGAAAATCAAGAATCTGAATTTGGTGGATGTCGATATAACCGGCGCAAAATTTACGGGCGGACTGGCCGGGTATTTATCCGGAACCGTCACGAATTGTTATGTAAGCGGTACCGTTGTCAGTGAGTCAGCTCATGAAATTTTCAGCCGGGTTGGGGTAATGATCGGGGCCGCGGAGGATGCGGTGATAGAGGACTCAAATACTTCCGGAGAAGTAACGGGCAATCGACAGAAGACAGGGGGGATTGCCGGATCCATACGGGGTACCCGGATATCCGATAGCTACTCAGAAGCCGATGTTACCGGCTATCTTGATGAAATCGGCGGAATTGCCGGGCAGGCCGACGGCAACTCGCTCATAGAATATTCATACGCCGAAGGAAATGTAGCCGGTTTCGGGGAGACAACCAATGATGTCGGAGGTTTGATAGGTGAGCTGGAGGAAAGCGAAATCAGGGATTCTTTTGCTACCGGTAACGTTTCATCGGAAGGTGGGGAAGTCGGTGGATTGGTTGGGGAGGCCGAAGATTACAGTGTGATCAGAAACTCCTACGCCACCGGAGATGTGAGTGGTGTGGATGATGGCATCGGCGGGCTGGTTGGTGAACTGGAAGCGAGCTCCATTTTTGATTCCTACGCCACCGGCCGGGTAACCGGTCAACGGGATGAAGTCGGCGGACTGGTAGGTCAATCCGAAGCCGGAAGTGTTATTTCAAATACCTATGCAACCGGTGATGTCAGGTCGGCCGGAAACAATACAGGCGGTCTTGTTGGAGAAAACGAGGAGAGCATCATTGAATATTCCTATGCTACTGGTAATGTAGAAAGTGACGGGGATGAAGTCGGTGGACTGGCCGGGGAGAATGAAGACGACAGCATCATCCGGTATTCGTTTTCAACGGGTGTTGTTGTGGGGAATGGACGAAAAACCGGAGGGCTGGTAGGAGAAAATTATCAAAGTGTGATTTATGATTCTCACTCTTGGTCGGTAGTTGAAGGGCAAACCGAAGTTGCCGGAATCGCCGGTCGAAATAACGGGGACATCAAGCGAACGTACTGGGCCGGCACCTCGGTTAGCGGTTACTCGGAAGTTGGAGCGATTATCGGATCGACACGTGGCGGGGCTGTTGAAAACAATTATTGGGATGCTGAAATCAGCCAAAAAGAAATCGGGGTCGGGTATGGCGGAGATCAAGGCACTTCCGGGCACTCTACCGAAGAGATGATGAGTCGGCAAACATTTGAAAACTGGGACTTTGATACGATTTGGATGCTTGAAGAAGGCAGCACTTATCCTAAACTTCGGCAACTGGAGCATAAATATTCATCAACTAATGGTCCGGGAACCGAATTGCCTGGTGGCGCCACCCTTGATCAGAATTATCCCAACCCTTTTAATCCCTCAACATTGATCACTTTTAATATCGACCAGCCATCAGATCTTAAGCTTGAAGTATATGATGTTACCGGGAGACATCTCCAAACATTGAAGTCCGGAGAGTTTGAACCCGGAACTTATCATGTTGAATTTGATGCCACCGGTCTGGCTGCCGGTGTATACTTCTACCGGTTGCAAACCAGCCACGGCAAGCTTACCCGGATGATGACCTACATAAAATGAGGGTTGTGAACAGGCGAATACAGAATAGTTGCAACAGATCGCTGCGGGTATAAAAAAACATGGCCAAATCGGGTGAGAATGATATAGTAAAGTGTTATCATTCCGCAGAATCGATTGGGGAATAACTTCATTTTGAATGCGTATTGAAAATGAATTTCAAAAGCCTACTATTAAATGCCAAGACGGATCAAATACGGAGCTCCCGTTATTGACAAACAGTAATCACTCTGGATTTTGATAATCTATTCTTTAAATAAAATCATTACCTATTAAGACTTTATGGAAGAATCAATTGAGCGTGTCTACCTTAAGATTCATGGTAAAGTTCAGGGCGTAGGTTACCGGTACTATGTTCAAAAACATGCCAATGAGTTCGGGCTTACCGGTTGGGTTCAGAATCAACCCGACGGAACGGTAGATGCTGAGTTTCAGGGCTCAAGTGAAAATATTGAAGAAATGATTAACCACTGTTTTGTGGGGCCGGGAATGGCTGAAGTAAGCCATATCGACAAAGAAAGCATCCCGGTTAAAGAAGAAGAGCATGCATTCCGGGTAAAACAGTAAACCATCTCACATTCTGCCGCCGGCAGAATACATCCAGCGGGGTTTACCTATGCGGCTGTTTGTAGCTATTCCACTCCCCGAACCGATAAAACGGCGTATTTATAATTTAAGAGATGAATCCTTACCGGTAAGGTGGGCTAAGCCTGATACTTATCATCTCACCCTTAAATTTATCGGAGAAGTTGAGGATACATTGGTGGAACAAATCCGTGACGCATTGTTTGATGTGCCTTGGAGTGAGCCATTTGAAATTGAGTTGGCTCAAGCCGGTGCTTTTCCGTCGGCAGAGAGGCCGAGAGTAATATGGTGCGGTGTTCGGCCTCAGGAACCGGTAATTACCCTGCAGGAGAAAATAGTCCGTGTGCTGGATCGATTTGAAATCACCGGGGATGACAAGTCTTATCATCCACACGTTACATTCGGGCGGGTTAAAAAGCCAATAAGGGCTGTAAGTGATTTTATAAGGCTGAATGAAAACAGCATAATCGGCCATATTAACGCGGACCGGTTTTGTTTATACTCAAGCGAATTGAAAAAAGGTGGGGCGGTTCATACGGTTATTGAAACGTATACCGCCGGGAATGAGTTAAGTCAACCAGATACAAGACATTAAAAAGGCTCATTCATGAAAGATAAAATCATATTTTATGCATTGCTGATTACCGGTTTGGTTGTAATCGCGGTGGGGATTAAAAACATCTATGCGTTTGCGGGTGATGCCAGTCTGCTTGGCGTATTTGGTCAGTTGGGTGGTTATATTTGCATACTTGGTGGATTTGTCAATCTTGGGGTAGCCTGGAAGGTCCGAAAAAATATACCAGTAAAGATCAGTGAAGAAGAGCAAACGAATTAGAACATGAAGGGCATGATCGGCTTTTTCGGGACGGTGGCAGTTCTATATGCTGTTGTAGTGGTGCTGGCCTGGCTGTTTCAGGATCGTATGATTTACTTTCCGGATCATTCGATCTATCAAACTCCGGCTGATGATGGAATGGAATACGAAGATGTTTGGCTTGAAACAGAAGACGGTGAAGAAATCCACGGATGGTTTGTTAAAGCTGAACAACCGAGAGGGACCCTCTTGTTTTTCCATGGCAATGCCGGCAACATTGCCGATCGACTTTCCAGTATTGAGCAGTTTATCGAGCTCAATATGAATGTGCTAATAATTGACTACAGGGGGTATGGGCAAAGTTCGGGCACTCCTCATGAAGATGGATTATACAAAGATGCCAGAGCCGCCTGGAATTACTTAACCCAGGAGCGGGAAATCCCGTTTTTTGATATTGTCATTTTCGGCAGATCACTTGGCGGAGCCGTTGCCGCAAGGCTTGCTTATGAAGAACGCGCTGCCGGCTTAATTCTGGAGTCTACATTTACATCACTGAAAGCTATGGGGGCTTCTGCATATCCGTGGCTGCCGGTTCGCTGGCTGTTGAGAGAAGAGTATGATACACTGAGTTTAATTGAGCATCTTGATCTTCCGATCATGATTGCACACAGCCCGGAGGACGAGATCGTACCTTATCGGCAGGGAGAACAACTGTATAACGCGGCCGACCAACCCAAAGAATGGCTGGAGATGCACGGAGGTCATGGTTTCGGCTGGATGGCTACCGGTCAGCACTATCTTAACCGAATGGATGAATTCTTTACTCTGGTATTGTGAATCTAAGACAGGTAAGAAGAATATTCCGGTAATTGCCGGAAATGGATTGAATCAACTCGGCAATAATTACGTTTAACAGTGATGAGTTTTAACTAAACCGAGAAATTACTATGAATCTCTGGACATTCTTAACAGTTGTGATCATTGCCTGGGCAATTGTTGAAATTGTAACGACACAAAAAAAACAAAAAGGCAGCAATCGAGCTGAAGCCGACTTTAAAGCATTTGAAGAACGACTTGAAAAAATCGAAAAGCGGATTCAAAATCTGGAGGCGATTGCTACCGACGACGATCTAACAGGTAAAGAGGGAGCAGCCTATAAAGAAGAAACCTCAGAGCGTAAAGCTGACTTCACCGGCCGATTGCATAACAAATTGAAATAAACCTCTTACAGGGGCAGATTGTTTTTGTTGCGGATTTTCGCGGACTGAACACGGATTTTATGGGTTTTTGGATTACATAAATTGTCTGGAATGACAACCTGAATTGGAATTCTAAATTTTTTTTCGACCAAGCAGTGGCTATGGGTACAAGAGATATCTGTTGCTGGTTGCTGGTTGCTGGTTGCTGGTTGCTGGTTGCTGGTATGTCAAAATCAATCAAGCTACAGATAAGTACCGGTTTAATGCAATTTGCTCATCGCAACGCAGTATGTTAGCTGATTCAGAGAGTGATAACCTTATACATTAAGTTTTGAACCACTGTTATCAGTTATCAGCTTCGCACCCATCCATTTCCGTTGACTTCAGTCAACGGATAAGCGCCTCCCCCCATA
>SLQI01000327.1 GCA_007131535.1 Balneolales bacterium
AACCGGGTGAGCACGGCGTTTTATGCCGGTACGGATGATGTGGTGCTCCCCTTTGAAGATGAGCTCAATTTCGACCTGCGCTATGGGAACCAAACCTTCAGCACTTCATGGACCCATATCGCAAGTTCCAATCTGTTTGCCAATTTCCGGATTACCGGGTCCCGGTATTTTAATTATCCGTTTGCCGATATCGGCGGTACCGAATTCGAGCGGGAAAACCGGGTTAACGAACTATCCGTCCGGGCTGACTTCGACTGGCTTCCCGCTCCCCGGCACGAGCTCAATGCCGGGATATGGGGCGCCCGGCTGAACTTCACCCTCAACGACACTTTTGATAACGCGCCCATTCTTGAATCAACTATTAATTCATGGTATTCCGCCGCCTATCTGCAAAACATCTGGAGACCTACCCCGCAATGGCGCATTAATGCCGGTATCCGGGGTGAATATTTTTCAAGGGGCAATCACTGGCGCCTGGGTCCGCGCCTGACGACTGATTACTATCTCACCGAAAACCTCCGTCTGCAGGCTGGTTACGGCCGCTATTATCAGTTTCTGACCCTGGTTACCAATGAAGCGTTCTCGGGTTTTGATGTCTGGCTGACCACCGACAACAATGTGCCACCGGCATACGGCGATCAGTTCGCGGCGGGATTTAAGTACGAACTGCTTGAAAACTGGGAGCTGGAGCTGGAGGGTTATTATCGCACGATGAACGATTTATTTGAGCTGGATCCCTTTCAGGGAGATACCGGTGGTTTTGAATATGATGAACTTTTCCGATTCGGAAGAGGATATGCCTACGGTATTGAGGCTCTTGTGGAACGATCTGCTGGAACGATTAACGGTTTCATCGGCTACACGTACGGCAACACCCGCCGCAAATTTCCTGAATTTAATCAGGATCGCTTTTTCCCGCCGAGATACGACCGCCGCCATGACATAACGGCACTGGTGAATTATGAACTCAGCAACTCCTGGCAACTAACCTCCACATTCACGTATCAAACCGGTCAGGCGTTTACCAAACCTACCGGACGCACCGGTCTGGTTAACAGCCCGTTTCAAAATACACGTACCAATACGCTTGTCGTTGGCAGAGTCAACGCTTCCCGAATGCCCGCTTATCACCGTCTGGATATTTCGGCTACCCGTCGCGGCAACTTTTTTGACTGGGCCGAGTCGGAACTGCAGCTGCAGATTATCAATGTATATTCAAGGCGCAATATCTGGTTTTACAATTACGATTTTGAAGAAAACCCTCCGGAGATACAACAGGTACCTTTGCTGCCCATTTTACCATCTGTCACCTACACTCTGAATTTTTAATCATACTATGATTCGCCTACGATATTCAACTTCTCTTCTGATGTTCTTTATCGGGATTCTGACCTTACCGGGATGCGAGTTCTATCCTCAGGATGAGTATGAAGAACAATATGTCGTAGAAGCTTACCTGACTGCCGGAGAAACCATTGATGATGTGCTGCTTTCGACCACTGCTCCGTTTGAAGAGGAATATAAATTTGAAGACTTCGCGGTGTCGGGAGCGGAGATAGCCATTTTTGAACTAAATGATGAAGGGAATCGTGCCCGCACTATTCCCATGGTTGATCAAGGCAACGGGGTCTATAAAGCCGGTATGGATGTAACAGCCCGCCCCTTGCATGACTATGAGTTAGAAGTAATTACCCCGGAGCATGACACCCTTCGAGCATTTACCACCGTTCCGGATACCTTCAGTGTAGCGCGGGTTGTCCGGGACGAAACCGTTTTTCAGTCGGATGAGCAAATAGAAGTAGACCTGACATTGAGTAAATATCCCGGCAGGCAAAACATTTACATCTTTTCTACTTTAGCGCTCGATACGGAGAATTACCCCATGACGCCACTTTATGACACGGAAGATGAAGAAGACCGGGAAATTGCCAAACAAATCCGCTCCAACATTGTTACCGAAGGCAACTATGATATAAATGACGATAAAACCATCACACTTACATATCCCTGGCTTGCCGTCGCCTGGTTTGGTCCCAACCGCGTAACCGTTTATGCGATTGACGATAACACCTATGATTTTTTTCGCTCCCAGGATATTCAGTTAGGCGGTAATACCCAGGCTCCCGGCCAGATAGAAAATGTAATCACCCATATTGAAGGGGGGACCGGTTTATTCGGAGCATCTGCCGGCGCATCGTTTGATTTTTACGTCCGCATGCCCGAGGGGTTTTAATACTTGCTGAATAATGCAGGTTATAATTTCATTCCGATTCTTGGCAGTTTCTCTTGCAATAACTATACTTGGAATATCTATACCATATTTCATACTATCCGCCTATTCAAGTACGTAGTGCGTTTTAAATGAATCCGGCTTAAACCCTGAACCAGTATTACCCATGAGCAAGAAACAACGAAGACGAGGACATAAACGCGGTAAACACTATAAGAAATCCAAACAGCCGATGCTGTTCAGCAGCCAAAACTATAAGACGATGCTGATTGGCATTGCACTCATTATAGTGGGCTTTACCGGAATGGCCATTGAGAACGAGATTCATGGGATTTTCTCCCTGTACTTTGCTCCGTTGATGATTGTCGGTGGATTTGGTGTAGTGGCCTACGGAATCATGAAAACCGATCCTGAGCAGCACTTAGGAAAGGAACAAGCGGATCAACCGAAGTGAATCACCGCCTGATTAATTACCTGGTCGGGGTTTACCTTTTTTTTTACTACGTACTTTGGGCTGATTCAACCGAAAAGACCTGGTTGATCACCGCCCTGATCCTCGCTTTAGTAACCGGAGGTATAGCCCTGCTGCTGAACTGGTTCAGCACCGACGGAGTTTTTGCCGCCATTGTCCATGGAGTTGCGGCGCTGGGTCTTGGTCAATGGTTTGGTGCGGCGGTATTACTGCTTTTTGTTATCGGAAGTTACGGGCTGGCTGCTTTTATCCAATCCGGCCGTTCACTGTCAATGACAGAACGCCGAACCGGCCGGCAGGTTTGGAGTAATGGTTTTTGGTTTATCGCGGGCATCATTTTGTGGAGCATCACCTCTCAGCCGATCTGGTTAATTGCCGCTGCCGGTGCTATAACGACGGCAGCATCAGATACGACGGCCACTTTAACCGGAACCTATCTTACCTCCGGCCGGGTAGTATCCATTCTGAATTTTAAACAGGTATCCGCCGGAGTTGACGGCGGGATCAGTTTGCTCGGGACATTTACGGCATTTATTTCAGCTTTGGTAGCAGCCTCTGTAGCCGCACTCTTAATGCCGGAGTTTATGTGGAATACCATTCTTATTTTGATTATCGCCGGATTTTCAGGTTGTATTCTGGATTCCTATCTTGGAGCCGTTTTCCAATATCGAAATCGGGCAATTAAGCTGCCATGGAACAGGGATAACCCATTTTATTTTAGCAATAACAAAGTTAATGCTGTGGCTACCGGATGGGGGTTTATGGTCAGTTTGTTGCTTTTTCACATGATTTAAACCAAATAGGATATGCCCTGGTATAAAAAGTTACACTGGCAAATTATAATAGGACTGATATTAGGTCTGGCCTGGGGTCTCTTCGCGATTCAGGCCGGATTGGCGGACTTTACAGACGACTTTATCCGACCTTTTGGGGATATTTTTATCAATGCCCTTCAGCTCATTGCTATTCCTTTGGTGCTCGCTTCACTGGTGGTCGGTATTGCCAACCTGAATGATGTTACCAAACTATCCCGGATGGGAGGAAAAACCATCGGGATTTACATTGTCACCTCGGTATTTGCAATCATCATCGGGTTGCTGGTGGTAAATATAATGGCTCCCGGCGATGCACTTCCGCCCGAGACGCAGCAAACCCTTATGGAATCCTATCAGCAGGATCTGGAAGGGACCGACCAAGATGCTGAAGCCGTTGTGGATCGCGGGCCGCTGCAGTTTCTCGTGGATATCGTCCCCGAAAACTTTTTCTCTGCCGCTTCTGAAAATGCCAATATGCTGCAGGTTGTATTTGTGGCTATTCTTCTCGGAATCGGTCTGATCTACGTCAAACAGGAAAAAGCTCAACCGCTGATCAACATCTTCGACGCGCTGAACGATGTCATCATCAAAATTGTGGATTTTATCATGATTTTGGCCCCTTACGGGGTGTTCGCCCTTATTGCGAATGTGATTGTTGAGCTCGGCGGGGAAGATATGACCCGTACCTTTGAGCTGCTACAAGCGCTCGGCTGGTACGGTTTAGCTGTTATCATCGGTCTGCTGTTACACACCTTTATCGTCTATTTCACACTTTTTAAGATATACAGCGATATGACGCTGATCCGGTTCCTCAAAGGAATCCGGCCGGCTATTCTGTTGGGATTCAGCACCAGCTCCAGCCTGGCTACTCTTCCGGTAATGATGGAGCGTTGTGAAAAAGGCCTTGGGGTGAACGAAGAAGTCACCAGTTTTGTCCTTCCGGTTGGCGC
>SLQI01000491.1 GCA_007131535.1 Balneolales bacterium
CCGGGTGATGCGCTATTCGCGGAAGCCAGGAAAAAATATCGGGGCTTTGTGATACATTCACCGGCTCAGCGGGATGTTTTCGGTCGCTCTCATCAACCCGCTGAAAAAACACCTCCTGCTCCTGCTGATCCACCCAAACCAGCCCCGCTTCGCCAGAATCGAACAGTATTACGGCCGGATCATCTACATAGCGAAAATCCGACTCATTCATTCGCCAGGGCCCCTGATAGGCTTCACTGCTGTCGACCATTAACTTTTCACCCCAGGTTATCTGCGGGGGTTCGGCATATTGAGCGTGGGCCGATATCCAAAAACCTCCTGATGCCATAACGCCAATCAGCAAGCCCGTCTTTTTGAATCCGAATTTACTATGTCCCTGTTGTTTCATGACCGGTATTCTCATTTGGTTATATCTGAGAGCATCAGCTTCCGTTAAAACGCAGAGGGCCTAAAAATGAGTTCCTGTCGGTATGATCTGGTACATGTTCACTCAGACCTTAGCTCGATAAATATTTACGTACACTACTGTCCGGATAAAGGTTTGGAATTATCCCGTATTACCCTGCACCACAATATATTGCGGGATGTAAAGTTTTTGTAGGGTAGCTAATGAATGTCCATTTCCGTCGGCTCTTACAAAGTTATAGGACTTTAGCCCCGAAATGGTAGTTTAACATATATTGAAAATCCTCCCATGCAGGGATATCTCGCTTTGAAAAGAGGATGGCTGGAACTGTGATGCAGGAGCGGAAAGGTGTGGGGCTAAAGCCCCGCGTTTATATGAGGGGGAGGCGCTTAACCGTTGACTGAAGTGCGTGTTGCACAACTATCAAATATATATTCAGCTTGCGTAAATAGAGATTTTCTTTGCTAAGGTCACGCAAAAAGGAAGGTAGCATTTATGATTTTCTAATGAAGTTTAATTGATCACTTTGGATTCAAATTCCGATAACAATTAGTCCCGCAGGAACATATTGTGAAGGTTGTCGGGCACGGTCGGTCACAAAACGCTCCTGACGGAGCGTGACATCGGAGGCATGTTTTTTTCTACCGACGAAGCCTTCCTCCGGAAGGCGTTCGGTGTTCTATTAACCAAATTATAGCCTTAAATCACCCCCGTAGTTAACCAGATGTTTCTAATCGTAACAGTGAAGATGCTTGATCACTCTTATTGCGACGGGATTGACAAACCAGCAACCAGCAACAGATTACCCAAAGCCACCGTCTGGTCGATAAAATCACAAGAGAGCACAAAAAAGCAGAGATCAATCATCAAAAACCCGGTGTTGGCGAAGGTCACGTATAACGGATATGATATAAACTATCACCCCGACCATGACTACAGGTCCGCCGAGGAATATGCCCAAACCCACACTCCACGACCGGAAGCCGAAAACGAGAAACAAAAAAACCAAAAGCAGTCCGACTGCAACCAGTATAACTGCCGTTCTGACCAGATAATCAATACTTTTTCCGTTTTGTTTAGTTGACTCCATGGGCCTCCAGTATGGCATGTAATTCTTCCGGTTCGAATTCGATATCCCGCTCGTGCGGCAACGGGTGTGCAGGTCCGTGACAGGTAGTGCAACTTACTTTGTTTGAAGCCAGATCTTCAGCCAAAGCGTTATGGCTCGGGATTTCCTCATACTTCGGCGTACCGCCATGGCAGGCTGTGCAGTTCTGGTTCGGATAACTTCCGGCAAATTCAATCGGCTCCGGCCAGGTTTCGGTGACAAAAAGCAGCCAGTGGCGGAAACCATCCCGTTTAGCCGCCAGGTCTCCCTGAACACCGTACGAAGTATGGCAGTGGTAGCATTGCTGATCTGCAATCCATTTATTTTCATAGTGCCGGGATGCCAACGATCCACCCTGCGGATCCTGCATCTCCAGCACAAACGGGTCCATAACATGGCAGGAGGCGCACGACTCCACAGTTTTAGTTTCTTCCAGCAGGGTTCCCATCGCGCTAATACCCACCAGCACCGGCAGGACAAAAAGCCCCAGCAGCATCAGCCAGCGGTAGGTGCTGCGTTTGATCTTCACCTTGTAATAAAACTCCACTACCAGCAAAATGGCAATTGCCAACAGAACCGCTACAACTCCGAGATTACGCAGAATATCGGTTACCGTAAATCCCTGCTGCACCGGGCGCCCCTGATTCGGGCCGCTCACCATCACCCGATCATCATCCACACCGGCATGAACCTGTTCCAGTGAGTCTGTCGGCCAATCAAATTCATTTGCGGGGACCTCCGGTGGGAATCCCCATCCCAGCATCAGTACGGCGGCACTCGCCCAAATCCATGTTTTCATAAATCAGCTAAGTTGATGTTCGGGTATAACTTTAACCGCGCACCGTTTGTAATCGGGCTGGCGGGAATCAGGATCATAAGCGTCACTCGTCGCTTTATTAATGAGGTGTTTAGCCGAGTGCATCGTGGCAAAAACAAGCCCTTCACGGATGTTTTGGGTTACTTTGGCCCGGAAGGTCGCCCCGCCCCGCCGGCTTTCCACCCACACCGGCATATCCTGCTGAATTTCCAGACGCCGGGCATCTGCCGGATGAATCTCCAGGAAATCTGTAGGAACGCGATCGAGCTGCTCGAGCTTACGCGTGATGGTTTCGGTATGCCAATGCTCCAACACCCGGCCGGTGGTAAGTGTCAGCGGAAATTCCTCATCAACCGGATCTACAGGGTCTTGTTGATCATAAAGAAAAATCACAGCACGACCGTCGGGGCGGCCATAGAAATCGTGGCGGCCATCATCACGGGCAAGCGGGTCCTCCCCGGGAACATAGCGGCGACAAGTGCCGGGATGTTCCTCGTCCGGACACGGCCATAAAATGCCGGGTTGTCCTTTTAGTCGATCATACGTGATGCCTTTAAAATTATAATCCGAGTGTTCCGATATATGGCGCCACTCCTCCCAGATATCCTGCTGCGTACGATTGGGAAACAGATCTTCATGCCCGAGCCGGTCGGCCAGCTCCATCAAAATATCAAAATCGGCGCGGCACTCTCCGGGGGCCTCCACAATTTTCGGGACGTAATGATAGCGGCGCTCAGACTGACTAAACACCCCGCCTTTTTCAGTCCACATCGCGGCCGGCAGGATTACATCAGCGTACTTGGTTGTTTCGGTGGGATGAAACGAATCGGCTACGACCACAAAAGTATTTTCCATCGCCTCGCGATAGCGCAGGATATTGGGGAGAGAATGTAACGGATTAGTACTCATAATCAGGCAGCACTCCACTTCTCCGCGCTCCATCGCCTGAAACAAACCTACCGTATGATGACCCATTTCGGGGCTAATCCGACCCTCGGGTACATTCCAGAGCTCCTCCATCTCCCGCCGGTGCTCGGGGTTGGCCACAGCCCTGCCGTTGGGCAGCGCATGGGCCAGGGCTCCGGTATCCCTTACTCCGCCCCCGGCGTTGGGCTGACCGGTCAGTGAAAACGGCGTCGCCCCCGGCCGGCCGATGTGTCCGGTAAGCAGGTGCATGGCCATCACCAATTGATTTGAGGCGGTTCCCTGCTTTTGTTGATTAAGCCCCATGGTCCAAAGGGACATGGTCGCACCGGCGCTGCCAAACCTCCAGGCGGCTTCACGAATCAGATCAGCGGCAACTCCGCATACCGGGGCTACGGAATCAGGATCATACTGCTGAACATGCTGCCGAAGTGTTGCAAGATCGGTTTCGTTACCATCCCGGCGGTAAGTGCAGTAGTTTGCCGCCATATCATCATCAATCATCCCGCGGCGGAAGAACTCATACAGCATCGCATTATACAGCGACACATCAGTTCCCGGCTTAATCTGAAGGTGGAGGTCCGCTTTTTCAGCCGTATTGGTTTTCCGGGGATCTACCACGATAACAGGAACATCCGGCCGGGCTCGCTTGCGATCCTGCACCCTCTCCCATACGATAGGGTGACAGTCGGCCATATTGGAGCCGGTGATGAAAAAACATTCGGCTTCATCGATATCCTCATAACACCCCATTGGTTCATCTTTTCCGAAAACCGAGGTGTACCCGACTGCCGCCGACGCCATACACAGCCGCGGGTTGCCGTCCACATTATTGGTACCGATACCGGCTTTGAATAACTTGTTGGCCGTATAACTCTCTTCGGTAAAAAGCTGACCGCTGCCGTAATAGGCGACACTATCCGGCCCTTTCTCCCCGATCGCGGTATTGAACCGGTCGGCGATGAGTTCCATCGCCTCTTCCCAGGATACCTGTTCAAATTCGCCGTTTCGTTTAATCATCGGGTACAACAGCCTGTCTTCGGCATAAAGGATATCACGGTTCATGATACCTTTAACACAAAGCCGCCCCCGGTTGTGGGCCGCTTTATCACCCTGTACATCTACAACTTTGCCGTTATTTACACCGATCTGTACTCCGCATCCGGTTCCGCAAAAACGGCACACTCCCTGATGCCAATCTTCCACTTCAATAACAGGCTGACGCTCCCAGAGCGGTCCGCAGCCGGTGAGTGATCCGGTAAAAACTCCGGCGCCGGTGACGGAAGCTAAACGTAAAAAATCCCGACGGGTAAGCCCGTTGGCAGGATGGTTTGAATCTTTTTGCACTACTACCTCACAGGTGCGTTGAAAATCAACAATGTGATATTAACCTAATTTTTCAGGTTTATTTTCACAACCACTTTTGTCAATTCAGATTTATTTTAAGCAGTGCCGGCGCGATACGGTTATGGGGCGATCTATTGAGGGTATGTGGAACGCAACCGCCTACATCATTTCAAAGCTTTGATCAGGCCTGTTGAATAGTTTCTTTGGGTTGATTAATTAAACTCGTGCCCCTCTCATATTTTTGAGAGAGGGGCACGAGGGTAAAGTTAATCCTCATCCAGCCCGCCGCGACGTTCGGGAGAACGGGGTTCGGGCCAGCTCATTTGTTCGCCGGTATTGGGATGAACCGGCATAACCCGCTTTTCACGGGAGGTGGTTTCGGGATCTTCGCTGGCCATATAGGCGAGCGTGGCGATCAGTACCACATTATTTTTGAGATCATCAAACACGATTTTATCGTAGGTATCCCGGTTGGTGTGCCAGGTATAATCCCAATAGGACCAGCTCAGAGAACGCAGCAGAAATCCCGGCGCGCCGGCTGCAACAAATGCGGCATGATCCGTTCCGCCGCCACTTGGCATACCGGGGAAGTTGGTATCGACATGTTCGCCTACATCACGCGGCACGGCTGACAGCCAGCGGGTAAGGTAATCATAGGAATGCAGGAATCCCTGTCCGCTAATATTCTGTACACGGCCGGTTCCATTATCCTGATTAAACAGCGCCTGCAGATTATCCACGATTTCAGGATTATCCTCGACAAAAGCACGGGAGCCATTGAGTCCCTGTTCTTCACTGCCCCATAAACCCACCAGAATTGTGCGTTTGGGTTCAGGGTACACTTCTTTCAGGATGCGGGCTACCTCCATCATCGTTACCGATCCGGTTCCGTTATCAGTGGCGCCGGTGCCGCCGTCCCAAGAGTCATAATGAGCGGAAAGGATAATGTACTCATCCGGTTTTTCGGTGCCCGGAATTTCGGCTATGGTGTTGTAAGTGGGAACTTCGCCATGATCCTCGGACTCCGCATTTACCCGGATCTCCGGCTCATGTCCGTTTTCGGCCATCCGATAGAGCATGCCGTAATCCTCAAGCAGAATATCTATAGTGGGAATCTCCTCGGTATGCGCTCCGAAAATCTTGTTGGTACCAAACCCTTCACTCCAGTTAGACATTAAAATACCGGCGGCACCTGCTTCTTCAAGAGCACGCACCAAGGTGCGGGGGTTATGTCCGGTACGCTGAATACGTTCACGCCATTCCTGCTCTGCTTTATCCCGTTTTTCTCTTATACTTTCCAGAGATTCATCGGTGGCGTACTCTTCCCAGTTGTAATCCGGCCGACCTGTTGGCTGATGCATGGAGATCATTACAAATTTGCCCTCTGCTTCAGGAAGCCATTCATCAAACTCTGTTGAGTCTTCCACATCCGGGACTACGATTACTTCTCCGGTAACCCCTCCTTCAGGTGTTGGCGGACTCCAGGCCAGCTGCATGGCTTCCAGTGTAACCACCCGGGGAGAAACCAGATCCACATGGGTAACACCGCGCTCCCATCCCCGCCAGGTTCCAAACTGCTGATTTTCGGCTGAGATCCCCCAATCTTCAAATGTTTCTACGGCCCAGTCGTGCGCATGCTGCATCTGGGGCGTACCCACCAGCCGCGGACCAATAACATCCATCATGTAATGGGCAAGATTCTTTAATTCGGAATGCTCGTAAGCCTGTTCTTCGATTGCATTGATGATTTCTTCATCCGGTTCCTGCGCCACTGTAGCCGGGACACCTGAAATCAGAAGAAACAAAAATAAATATGCGAAACGCTTCATAAATTAGTACGATTTTTGCTCGGTTGATTGCAATTACAAAATTAACTACATGGTGAAGGTAATCAATTACGAGGAATTTCAAACCTGGAGCCCGGTCGTAAAATCGGTATTTATAGTCGGCACTATGATTTAAGCACGAAACAGCACGGCCTGATTATAAAAAATTCAAGAGTGGTGGGGCCTATGCAGATATGGCGAGAACCGACGAAGTCTCTTTCGGTCTGCGTTTTAATCTTGTAACATCCGGACAAACCCGGTGTTGCCTCCATTTTGATCCGTTTGCCTTAACCCGTAAACTTGGCTTTGAGCCGTACCAAATTTTAATATCCGGTTGCTATGAACAGATTTTTTAAACGATGGATGCCTGCTAAAGATGAAGTCGGTAAACCTGCACGTACGGCAAGGCGTGCATTGAATATGCTTCGGCGCGAATACTACGGAGAGCCCTTGGTAGAGTCTGAAGTCTGCAGCGACCCGATGGATCAATTTTCCAATTGGTTTGATGAGGCCGTCAAACATGTTCGGGATGATCCCAATGCCATGCTGCTTGCAACGGCGGATAAACACGGGCGCCCTTCTTCCCGTACCGTATTACTGAAGGAGTTCGATGAAACCGGTTTGGTATTCTACACGAATTATGAAAGCAGAAAAGCCAGACAAATCCTGGAAAACCCGAATATCTGCCTGACGTTTTACTGGCCGGACCTGCTCCGGCAGGTCCATATTGAGGGCACGGCTGAAAAAGTACCCGAAAGCCAATCCGATGCTTATTTCCGGACCCGTCCTCCGGCTACCCAGGTGGGTGCCTGGACTTCCATACAGAGTACACCAATCCCTTCCCGGGAAGTATTGAACCAAAAGTTCAAAGAGATGGAGCAAAAATTTGATCAACAGGAAATTCCGCGTCCCCCTCACTGGGGAGGATTTAAAGTTACCCCGCACCGGTTTGAATTCTGGCAGGGCCGATTAAATCGATTGCACGACCGCATTCAGTATACCCGCCACCAATCAAGCTGGAAAATTGAGCGTTTATCACCTTGAAAGACGTTTTGGTTTATGCAATTACCGGCATATCCATAATTAGAATTAGCGTCTGTAAGAAAACTCATGATGCCATTTGGAAACAACAGGTAATTATGGTAAATCAGTAGATTAAGAAAAATTGGGTATTTGGCTCAATGAGTTGCATTAAACCCAATTACCTGAATTCCTGGATTACCGAATATACTGCACTAAATATTGGATTTTTTTAAGATACTACCTGTTTTCTTACAGGTACTAATTAATTCAGTACAAGTCACCAACCAATATCCATGTCCCACACCCTGCTACCCCTGAAACACAGCTCCCCTTTCGAAGTAACGGAACTGATTCAATCGCAGTTCGAGCCGGTAACCACTTCAATAACTGTTCCTGTGGATGAGGCTGCCGGCCATATACTTGCCGAATCGGTGCAGGCGAATCGTAATGTCCCGGCGTTTGATAATTCAGCTATGGACGGGGTAATCATACGAAAAGCGGATTATGAGACCGGGCAGACCAATTTCCAGGTGGTTGATGAAATCCCTCCCGAACGACTCGAAGTGCCGGAGTTGCCTGCCGGAAAGGCCATGCGAATCATGACCGGCGCGCCGTTGCCGGAAAACGGAGACTTAATCATCCCCGTGGAACTGTTGACCGATTCGGGTGAAGAAGTCATCATCCGCGAGATTCCGTCCAGGAACCCCATTCGCCGAAAAGGTGAAGGATACCGCGAAGGTGTGAATATTCTTTCTTCAGGCACTTGCATCAGACCTTACGAATCGGGATTGATGATCGAAGCCGGTTTAAGTGAGTGCCCCGTTCTGAAACCCGTACGGGTCGGGGTTCAGGTAACCGGCTCTGAAATCAGCAGAAGCCGGAATACCAACGGCCCGGTAATCACCCGGCTGCTCAATAAAATGCACGGAGTTGAAACGGTGGAATATCCGGTTGTGGAGGATCAGCCGGATACATTACGGAGACGTTTGTATCAGCTGAAAGAGGAGTGTGATGTTCTGGTAACCACAGGTGGAATTTCGGCAGGTAAATACGATTATATACCTGAAATCCTGGAATCCTCAGGCGCCCGATTGCTGGTCCGGAAAATCAACCAGAAACCCGGCAAACCGTTTACGTTGTATGAGTGGGAAGGAAAACCGGTCTGCTGTCTTCCCGGCAATCCCGTTTCGGCGGTATTTACAGCCGAGTGGTATGCAGGCAGGGTTCTTGCCCGGCTGACCGATCAATCAACCCGGGATATTACAGGGTATGTGCGTGCGGGCAGTTCACCTTTGGTCAACAACTCTTCCCGGCATCTGTTTGTACCGGGACGATTTGAGTTCAATGCAGGCAGAGTCACAATTCATGCGGAAGCTAATATGAAATCTCACTTGATGCAGCTTTTCAGGGAGTCTAACTGTTACGTTCATCTTTCTCCGCAGCAGGAGTATCAGGATGGGGATGTAATTTCTGCTTTGCGGTTTATCGAATCATAACCCCGGTTTTCGGATGAACTCATTGATATTACCGGGACTGTGGTCGACTGTTTTTTTTATGCGCCCCAGTTTAAGAAGTATCTGTGGCCACCCGGTTCCCGGCATATTTTCCGCGAGCCACGCCCGCGCTTCCGGGTCTTCGATGATCGGCAATACCACCATACCAAACAGGCCACACTGCTTTAGATACAGATGAACTCTGGCCATAGCCTCACCTGCAGCTATCCAGGAGTAGCTGTTTTCTACATTGGCATTGATCAATACATATTCGCTTTGAGTATTTTCCTGCATTTCTTCGATTCCGCATACCAGCATTCCATCGCTGAAATCGACGTTGTTGAAACTGCATAGCTGCTCCAGGCCGGTTGTACCATCTATTTTTTTCAGCTTCATCTCATCAGCGAGCTGACGAATGGCTTTAATGTTGTCCGATTTTTGCGCCTCAACATAACGATCCAGTTTACCTGTAAGCTGCGGGTCGGTATCACTATTAAACTGAATGATCGTCGTACCGGTTTGTTTTCCCGTTTGCCTGATGGCCTTTTTAAAATTCTCCCGGCACCATTTTTTATTAATCTCACCGGTCGGCAACTCGCCTCTCAATACGCTATACAGTGATTGTTCTTCATCGGTAGGTCGATAATCACCATTCATGCGGATATAGGCCATCAGATCGGGGTTATCGAGGCGGGGAAACATCTGAATAATTTCCTTTCTCCCTTTATTCCGGATGATCAGCCGCACATATTGAAGAAGTGCCCCACCGCTCACATATCTCATGCGGAGATTTGAAGCGATGTCCCCCCTGGGGGTAGTGTATAGTTCAATCACATTGCCTACAACCCGAAATTGCCATGGCTTTCGATCAGCTACAGAAGGAGCACGGAGCGCCAGTTTAATAATATGTTCAAGCTCATGAGTGCTCACAGCCGTATCCTTTAGTAGTTCAGCTCGTTTTCTGTATGATATAGCCATCGCAATTGCGATTTATTTTGATTCGACCAAAAGATCAAAATGTACTATAAGCTCTTCATGTACCCGGACCATACCCATCAGGGCGGTTGGAGGCTCAATATCAAAATCTTTCATTGATATCTTTTTGGCGCCGAAAATGCGGATTGCCCCATCCTCTTTCGGCAATCCTTTCACCTGAACAAGTACTTCTCTGGTAACACCGGAAACCGTAAGCTTGCCGGCCACTTCGTATTTGTCGTAGGATTCAGAATTGTTGTTGGAATCCGTTTCCAGCTTTCTGGCACCGGTGAAATCGAAAGTGATAGCCTCATGATCATCCGCGTTGAGGGCCTCATAAAAGTCCCGGTTCATTCTGGACCGGCCACAGTCGAAAGACTTGACCGGAAACTCAATTTCTATTTCGGGTCCGGCTGTACCGCTTACCGTATCTTTAGCTGCGATCTTCGGAACTTCTGCTCTTCCGCCGATGGTATCCGATTTACAATCGAAATCATGTACTGTTGATGAGCCTTCTATCCATACTTTGCTTTCCGGCCGGGCCTCATAACTGGTTTGTGCAAACCCAAAACCATGTATCCCCAGTATCAGACCGGCCGAAAGCAAAGTATGTTTAATGATATGGCAGCGATATACCTGCATGGACATTCCGGATTAAGAGTCCGGAACAAGTGTTACGTCAAATTTAATTTCAACTTCATCTTCCGCCCGGATAGAACCCATCATGGCTGTAGGAGGATCGATGTCGAACTCCGTCATCAAGGTGTCATAAGACCCCTGAATTTGGATTGATCCGTTACCATTTACCGTGGCATCAGCCGTTAGGGTTACAGTTCGCTCAACCCCGCCAACCGTGAGGTTACCGTCAGCAGTAACCTGATAACCACTGCCACTCTCAGCAATGTCGGTGATTTCTATCAGGCTGAAATAGATATTAGGGTGATTGTCAATACCCAGATAATCATGAATATTGTTATTCAGCCTTCGGGAATCCGAATCTATTTCACTTACCGGCATTTCGAAATTCAGTGTTTCAATCCAGTTTTCACCCGGATTTTCATCTGAAACCAAAATCTCTTCATTTTGCATCACTACGACTGCATCCCAGTCTCTTACATTGGATGTGCCGTACATGTGAATGGTAGAATTATCCGTGTCGAACACATAAGATTGCTGGGCTTCCGCTTCAACCGGCATCGTAAAAGTAAATCCGGCAACTAATAACAGCGACAGAGCAAAGGTTAACGCTCTCATAAATACTTCCTCCAAATAATGGTTTGTCGTTATTTAAAAATCTATATGTAATATAACCCAACAGACTGCTACTTATTTGACAGTCCCCTCCCTGATACATTCGTGGGGGATACTTAAAGCGAGTGTAAGGGAAATCCCTACAAGACCATCCGAAAAGCGGTCCGGCAATAATCATTTGCCGGAATAACTTTCTGATGTTACTTTAAGCGCATCCGTAAACCTAACCTGTACGTAATTATGCCACTACTCCAAAAACTATCCCCCTTACTGATTCTTGCTTTTTTAATCGTGCTGCCAGGCTGCAGCCTTATGGCGATGGAGAATGAAATGAATAATAACGACACCGAACTTCAACGCGCCCGGGATCTGGGCGTAAAACCGGGTATTCTGCAACCCGGACAGTGGAATGCCATTACCGATGTAAGCGGCGTAAGTGTCGGGCACAAAAGCCTGATCGAAGGTGATAACATCCGAACCGGCGTGACGGTTATCAACCCGCATGAGGGCAATGTTTTTCAGGAAAAAGTTCCCGGTGCCATCTACGTCGGCAACGGGTTCGGCAAAGCGCTCGGATTTTCCCAGGTTCAGGAACTCGGGGAGATCGAAACGCCGATTGCCCTGAGCAATACACTCAGCACCTGGGAGGTGGCAGCCGCCGTCCGGGACTATATGATCCAAAAACCCGGTATGGAGAACGTCCGCTCCATCAACCCTGTAGTGGGTGAAACCAACGACGGTTTCCTTAATGATATCCGGGGCGCGCATGTAACCAAAGAACATGTAGTCGAGGCCTTCGAAAACGCGGATACGGGTCCGGTTGAAGAAGGCAATGTCGGCGCCGGCGTCGGCACCCGGTCTTTCGGATTCAAATCGGGCATCGGCACCTCATCCCGTGTGCTCCCCGAAGACCGCGGAGGGTATACCGTAGGTGTGCTGGTGCAATCAAACTTCGGGGGTGTTCTGGATATCAATGGAGCGCCGGTAGGTGAAGAACTCGGCGAGCATTTCATGTCGGGAGAAGTCCCGTATCAGGTGGATGAAGAAGAGGGCTCCATTATGATGATCGTGGCGACCGACGCGCCGATCTCATCCCGCAATCTGGAGCGCCTGGCCAAACGTGCCATGATGGGATTATCCCGCACCGGCTCTATCGCCTCCAACGGCAGCGGGGATTTTGTGATCGCCTTCTCCACACACGAAGAGCTGCGCCGCGAACATGGCTCCCGTGGTGAATATGAAACCCGCGAGCTGCACAATGTGGATATGTCTCCCCTCTTCCTCGGGGTGATTGAAGCTACTCAGGAAGCCATCTACAACTCCCTGTTCATGGCCGAAGACATGACCGGCCGCGACGGCAACCAAATGGATGCCTTACCGATGGACCGCGTTATTGAAATCCTGGATCAATACGGTGCGAGGGAGTAACCGCTGATGATGGAACCGCCAAGGCGCAAAGGACGCAAAGGGGGAGGTGAACCGCAGAGAACGCAGAGTTTATCGCGGAGGTGCGCAGAGGGGGATCAGGCAAGAACTCACAATGTTCAAATCCCAAATATCAAATAAGTTCCAATGTACAATTAGCGAAATTCCAAACGGTTGCCTGGGCCGGTTTGGGTCATTGAATATTGGAAAATTGGAATTTATTTGGGATTTGTAATTTGTTATTTGGGATTTCCCCTTTTCCCCTTTGCGTCCTTTGCGCCTTGGCGGTTCCATCCCCGTTAACAACCATGCCGACAGCCCGGCTATGCCGGACAGCCGGCTTTTGCAGGCTTTGCGGTTCCATCCCGTTTAACCACAGCGGAATGTTTCCCGCCGAATGTGCCGTTGATGTTTGTTGTTGGAATTGAGAGGTTATGTGGTTTTTGATTCCGAATCTGATTACATCGAAAATATTACAGGAGCGCATCCATGAGTACCAATGTCTTCGGCAATCCCATCAAACTTTGCAGCAGTGAACCTTTAACCGGCTTTTATCGCGACGGATGCTGCCACACCGGTGAGGAGGATCTCGGCGTGCATACCGTTTGTGCCAGGGTTACCGAAGAGTTTCTGGAATTCAGCAAAGAGCGCGGCAACGACCTCAGCACGCCGAAACCTGAATTCCATTTTCCCGGCCTCAAACCCGGCGATAAATGGTGCCTCTGTGCCGCCCGCTGGTATGAAGCCTATGAAGCCGGAGCTGCCCCTCTTGTAGATCTCGAAGCCACCAACGAAAAAACACTCGATATCATCCCGATGTCAATCCTGGTGAAATTCGCGGAGAAGTCAGAGCAAAGCGGTTAGTGTTTGGCGGTTTGAGGGTTTGATTGTTCAGTTGTTTAGATGTTTGGATGTTTGATGGTTCAAATCTCCCATGAGCTTTGAGTGCACTCAGAATTTCTGAAAATTTATAGTACGAGCTTAAACTATTTAAGCTCTCTGCATCAATAGCTATACGGACTTATCGGAGTACTCTTAACAATCAAACGCCCAAACAGTCAAACAGACAAACATCCACATAACCGAACATTCAAACCTCCAAACCGCCGCCCAGGTTTTCAAACATCTCCGCGGCGCGTTGGTACAGGGGGTCGCATGTTTCGGGCATCAGCGGACCGGTTAGCTCGGGTATGTTGGATCGGCCTTCGTAATATTCGGGGAGATGATCCAGCAGGTATCCGGCGCCGCCTTTGGGATCAATCGCTCCGTAGACGATCCGGCCGACCCCGTGGAGAATCAGGCTGCCGCAGCACATCAGACACGGCTCCAGCGTGGTGTAGCAGGTGAGCTTTCGGGCTTCCTTCCAGAGATGTTCCGGAACCCCGCGCAGCGCCTCCACTTCCGCATGCCTCCCGGGATGATAAACCGGGGTTTTCACCGCGTTGAATCCCTCGGCTACCACTTCACCCTCATAAACCACTACCGCCCCGACCGGCAGATTGCCATTCCGCTCCGACTCCAGCGCAACCTCCACCGCCCGGTTCAGCCAGGTCAAATCAGCCTTGTATTGATTTTGCTCTGAAGACATCACAGAAAATTTACACTACTACTTCAAGTTCATTTCAAGTCCAAAACATTCAAACAATCAAACAACCAAACCCCACTCCCCTCAAACCGTTCTCCACGAAACCGCGTATTTCGAATACCGCTGATTCACCCACAGCGACAGTACGATAATCGTCCCGCCTATAGCCAGACGCAGCAGATCGGCATCGCGGTTCCAGATGATCAGGTTAACCAGCAAGCCGGCCGGGACGAGGGCGTTGTTCATGACGGCCAGGGTGCCGGCATCCACCAGGGTAGCGCCCCGGTTCCACAGAAACAGGCCAACCGCCGAGGCGGCAATTCCCAGCCAAAGCAGTACACCCCACTGCAGCGCGGTTTCCGGCATCATGGAAGTATCACCGAAAATGAGGAAGCCGGGTCCGGCCACCAACACCGCCCCGAGATAGAAGTAGCCGAAAAACTGATAGAGCGGCACTTTCGTCGGATAGCGTTGGATCAGATTTTTGTAACCGACCTGACCGGCGGCAAATGAAGCGTTGGAAATCTGCAGCAGAAAAAATCCCAGAAAATAATCGCCGGTGATCCCGTCATAACGGATCACCCCGGCACCAATCACCGCCAAAGCCGCGGCCAGCAGGGCCACCGGTGAAAAGCGGCGATTGAGGGCATCATCAATCAGTGCAACATAGATGGGGGTGGTAATGGTGAACAGCACCACTTCGGGGGCGGTCAGGTATCCGAACGAGCGGTACAGGCACAAATAGGTCACGCCGAACTGCAGCATCCCCACCACGATCACTCCGAGCTTCAGCTCCGGCTGAACGCCCCGCCACCGGGTAAACGCCAGAAACGCCAGTCCGCCGAGCACCACCCTGGAAAGCACCGCAAAATCACTGTCAACAGAGCCGGCAAGGTACTCATCAATCAGACTGAAAGAAAAAGCCCATAAAAAAGTGACGAAAACGAGATAGCGCATAAAAACGGTTTCGGGTAATCTGAACGCAAGAAGCTAATGCCGCTGGAGCTCATGTGCAACTGCTGGTTTTACCGCAGTGTTCGCAGAGTGATGCGCAGAGGCACGCAGGGTGTGTATGGTTTGTTTGTTTGACTGTTTGGTGTTTGGTTGTTGTTCGGGCTGGGTAATTCGTGGAGGGATTGGTAGCCAAAGTTTTACTTTGTATGGAACTGCTGCATATCTTGATGGACTGCATGATGCCTGACAAACAATTAAACACCAAACAATCGAACCATTAAACAGACATTACCCCAGAGCGACGCTCAAACCAACCTTACCGGCTGGCTGCTGGTGATCACCGGGGCCGCGATGTGGGGGACGGTGGGACTTTTTGTCCAGAACCTCTCCGATTTCGGACTGAAGCCGGTGGATATGGCCGCCATGCGGCTTTGCATCGCCGGATTGGCGCTGGCTGCCTGGCTGCAGATCAGATCCCCCGGCGTTCTGCGACTGCACAGCCGAAAAGATCTGCTGCTGTTCGTGGGGACCGGCTCGGTCAGCATCGCGCTGTTTAATCTGTTCTACTTCTCCTCAATCGGTGAAATCGGGATGTCGCTCGCGGTAGTGTTGATCTACACCGGACCGGGTTTTGTGTTGACCCTCGGTCGCATCTGGTTCGGAGAGCCGATCACCCCGGTCAAAGTCGCCTCTCTTCTGCTGATGTTTGTCGGGGTCGCTTTTGTGAGCAACATCCGCTTAACCGGTCTGGCCGATGTCTCCATTCTCGGCTCTCTGCTCGGGATTGCGGCGGCCGCATCCTTCGCATTGTATAACCTGATCGGCAAATATGCCCTGAGCCGCTACCCTTCCGAAACCGTCGTAGTCTACACATTCCTTTTTTCCGGATTCAC
>SLQI01000180.1 GCA_007131535.1 Balneolales bacterium
TCAAACCGAGGTATCCCTACATGGAAGAATTTTAATATATGTCAAACTATCTGTACGGGGCTAAAGCTCCGTTTTTGTGGTCGGCAGGGGCACCGTTTACCCGTTGACTGAAGTCAACGGAAGCTCTTAATCCCGAACTTTCATACGGCACTATTGGGAAAGTGACTGATTTATTACCTCGGCTATGTTGTTGAAATATCAACACATATAATCCGCGTTCTATCCGCGAAAATCCGCGGCTAAAAACATCTGTCAATGGAACCGAAGGTGAGGCTATCTTGTGATTACAATATCCGATGATTATCGAACCGTAGTGGAGGGATCTGCCGCCAAATGAGCAACTACGCAGCCATAAACTGATGTTTTTACTGTATTTGATAGAAGTCTTGTGGAGAGGTAGTTGCTTGTTTTAACAGATCTCTCCGTTACGGCTCGATATACACCGAGTCAGGGGGTTTTATCTAAGCCTCGCCTTCAGTCGAGATGACAACACGTGGGGGGAGGTATAGCGCGACTTCGTCGCGCGGAGGTAAATCCGGCTATAAAAGTTGAGTAAATATTTGATAGTTGTGCAACACGCACTTTAGCCGACGGTTGGACGGCCCCCACAAAGTTATGGGGCTTTAGCCCCAATATTTGCAGGGCTGAAGCCAATGGAAAATGATATGTGGCTGATACCTTTTTTAAAAAAAATCAGAATATCTATCATAACTAAAAATTAGTCGGACAGTAGTGATAAAGTTAATCTCTTCCATCTTGCAAATGCCGCAAAATTCCGTTTTAACCAGGCATCTCAAAAATCCGGCTCAAAAAAACCTCGACAAACTAACCCCGAAATACAGCCCCGGTTCATCAATACGGTAAGAAGCATCCAGGCGGAGGGTCTGAAATACATTGTTGACCGATACTCCGATTTCGTGCCGCCATTGATCGTCAAAATGAGGGTTACCGGGCAGTTCTTCGAGGGTTTCTTCGGCAATCCAGGTGCGGCCGTGTCCACCGGTCAGAATAAGGCCGAGACCGTTCTCAGCCCATCTCTGCCACCCAGGCAATTCGAAGGGTACGGTGCGGAAGTTGTGTTCCCAGAACAGGGCAACTCCGTGCTCTCCCTCAATTTGCCGGTTTGGGGATGATTTAAAAGCGCCGAAGGGAGTCAGCCCGGTCATACTGCCGTCCATGCCCATGAATCGCTGGTAGGGGAGATCGCCGGTTGAAGTAAAGGCGCGGAGCCGCAGGTCAAGGGCGTTGGGCATCATTCGCCGCTGCAAAAAAGTGTCTATACGCAGATCGATGTTGGCTTCTGCTCGGGTAAAACTAAAATCTGAGCCTAACAAATCTTTGTTGGAGTGTTCAACCGAAAGCTTCAAACCCGAATTGCCGGTTACGCCGAAAGGTGCCGGTCGGTTACCGGCGGATAGATTCAAACCGACCGAGCTGAGCCTCCCATCGTCGATAGCCGGGTTCCCGCGCTGCGCAAATCCACCGGGAAAGGAATAACTGGTGACCCGATCCAGTGAGCTATGGTCTTCGAGATTATAGGTGAGCCCGGGTGTGAAACGGTTAAACCTTCGGCTCAGCCTGAGCTCAAGGTGATCCCGCTGGTAGTGGTCGAAATAGTCATCCAGCCCGAAAAGCGGTCCGGCGGATGTCAGAATCCGGCCGTAATGATCCGAAGTCAGGCGTTCGGAAGTATTGGATTCATATCGAACCGCACCCTGATAGGTGCCGGACCCGTGGCCGACCTCACCACCGAAGGCAAGGTTATCCTGACCGAAATTGTATCCCAGCAACCCTTCCGCATACCATCCGGACTCCAGCTTAAGTGAGGGGGTTATTCCAAGATAAAGCGCGTCAACCCGGTTATAGCGGGCATCAGGGCCAAACGAAAAATTGCTGCCGTCGGCACTACCGGCGGAAGACGGTCCGATTGAAAATTCGCCGCCGCCTTCCGATGTATCCAAAAAGCGAGTCAGAAAACCGCTCGGCTCAAATGCTTCGGCAAGGGTTTGGGTGGTGTCGATTTCCTGATAGGCCCGGGTCTCTTGCTCGGAAAGCGGGATGTAGTGCCCGTCCAGCTCAAATCGAAGACTTTGGGCGATGGCTGCCGTATCCCGCCGGATGCCTTGTTCATCCTCATAAAGAGAGTCCGGTACCGTGGGGTTAATTTCGTAATCCAGAATGGACGCTTCCTGGTGCAGGTTTATTTGCGGTATCGACAGACCCGGAAATCCGATATCAAACGAACCGGACATACGGATTCCCGCCGGCAGCCAGAAATCATCGCCGTAATTGCTGAAAGTCTGGTCATAACGAATTTCCATGTTTTCTACCGGCGGAGGAAAAAACACCGCATCACCGGGTTCCAGGCGGACTTCCAACAGCGCATATTCACCGCCGTGCACCGACACCTCGCCTTCAAACAAAGGCTGCAGGCGTCGTTTCGGGATCACTTTGATATCATAAATCGTGTGATCTTCCATTTCCCGTTGTTCGATGATTTCAAAATCATAATAATCCAGCGCATCGGGATGGGTGACCCCGATCATATCAAACCCGCTCAGGTTGATTTCATCATCATAAAAATTGGGCAGGTAACTCGATGCGGCAAAATTGTCTTCATCCAGCAGGTTATTGGTCTGCTGCTGATCGGTGATCACCTCGCGGCTGCCTTTGTCGTGATGCCACCAGGTTGTGGAATAGCTTTCGGTTATCGAGACGATGCCTTCGTCGTTATTCAGGTTCTGCCGGGTGTACGTTTCGGCTTTCCAGGATTCCAGGTCCTCCTGCCAGAGCTGCTTGCGTTCGATTACCCGCTGCATGATCTGCAGGGCCGGATCTTCATCAGTAACAACCAGCTCGTCCATGACGACGACCCCCGGTTCCAGCTCAATTACCAGGTCCTGCTGCGGGGTTTCAATATCCACCTCACGGGTTTCATAGCCGACATATCGCACCAACAGCGTCACGGGAAACGATTCGGGCTCAAGTTCAAAAGCCCCGTCCCGATTGGTATTGGTTCCGGTGAAGGTATTCCTGATCAATACATGCGCCCCGGTTAACGGCTCCTGCGACTCCTGATCCACAATTATTCCGGCAACAGGTTCTTGCTCACCGGCTGAAGCCACGGTGCTAATCAAACACGTGATGAGTAAGGGAGTGGCAATATGCATGAGTTTGGTGATCAAATATGGCATGCGTCGTCATTTTTAAAAATAGTGATTGAATGATGCCGGACTTATTACGACGACGGTTTGCGGAGGTTTCAAAAATGGTGGGTAGGGATTTGTTAACCTGAGTCCGATTATTACTTTTGTTTAAATATTTTCTTTAGGTGATTGTAGGTTAGTTGCTTAAGCTATCCATCCGTCCTTTTTGATTGATCAAAAAGGACCAAAAAATCACCGGCTGATCGATAAAAAGCCTAAAGTCGATTCCGTTCCGCTAAAATAATCCGAAGGTCCTTCTGCTTTCATCAAACCGGGTTCACCCTCCTCACCGGTGCGGATTCTTTTTTAACGCTCCACTACATCGACTTTTTAACGGCTTTTTCTCGAAAGGCCGGACTCTTTTCATTCTGGTTGCTTACACTATGGTTTGTTCTCGTTTTCCAGCAATTAGAATCGACCTCAGCTTGTTAGTATTTTTGATTTGAAGGTACCCAGGCTTCTTCTTTGATGGAAGGGTGAGAAAATGGAGGTCGGTGGGATTGGACAGAGGCTATGGAACTGCTCTGACAGTTTAGTGTTTCTTTAATCGCTCAGTCGATTTAAAAAACCAGAGAGAATCAGTACCGATTCGCGGTCTAATCTGACTACGCGGAGTCTTTAAGAATCGTTTTGATTCTACTGAGCTCCGCTTTTTTAGACTCCCTTTCTTCTTCAATGTCATAATCATCCTGCAAACCGAGCCAAAACTTTGCTGAGGTTCCGAAGTACTTACTCAGTCGCAGCGCCGTATCCGCCGTGATCCTGCGATTACCTTTAATGATTTGTGAAACCCGGGTTTGTGGAATTTGCAAATCTTTCGATAATCTGTAGGCGGAAATCCCCAATGGCTCCAGAAACTCATGAAGCAACACTTCACCGGGATGAACATTCGATAGCTTTTTCATGATCAGTGTTATTTGTGATAACTATAATTTCCACTTCAGAGGCGTTTCCTCTGTTCCATTTGAAGATAATTTGGGGTCAATTACAAATCTTGGGGAATGGTATAAAAGTTATAAATTTTCCCACCTTGTGGTCATCCCGGACGAAGCCTGTCCCGACCAGCGTGGAGGGAACGTAAGGAGGAGATCCGGGATCCAGGGGTTAGAAGCAACAAAGTTTAAAAAGCTCTCATTTAATCCAAAAGCACATTCTCGCTCTTTTTTTAGTTTTTCAATTTCTTTACTAAGAATGTCATTCATAATAATTCCACCTGGACTCACAAGTACTCAATTTCCTTAAAACGAATAAGAAA
>SLQI01000175.1 GCA_007131535.1 Balneolales bacterium
CGACCTCCGACCGGTCGAATCAGCCATAAGCCGGCATCCTGTGTGCCGATCCACTTTTCGTTGGCGGCATTGACCCCAATGGCATTTACATGAACATCATGCAACAGAAAAGGGCTGGTAGCGGATGTATCTGCATTGAGCAGCAATGAAGCTTCCCGTTCCTGAGCTCCGCCATCGATGATGCGATCCGGAAAATTAAATTGGGCAACTCCCCGGTTAGTTCCAATCCAGACCTGACCCCGGCGGTCTTCAACAATGTCATTAACTATTTCACTTCGCAGGTTCCCGCTTCCGGAATCATCGGTGAGTTCTGCTGCTTCCAGATTTCCCTCACCGTCGGGCCTCATTACTGCTATTCCCCGGCCGGTGCGGCTGGGATCCGTAATGGAAGACCACAACTGACCGTAGGAGTCCACCATCATACTAAAAAAACGAGAATTGGATGAGAGCTGCCGGGGCACATTGAATGATTCAAATTCACGGGTGGCTTCATCATACCGGTAAATAGCATCTTCATACTCTGTCCAGCTGGTCATCCATACACCGCCGTCACCATCACCAGCAAGCCCGGACAGCACCACCCAGGAGCTGCCTGTCTGAAATCCTCTAATAGGTGAATTGTCGGTTCCGTACCATTGCATCTCCCCGGAATTTTTATCGTACCGCACCACTCCTAAGCCGAAGGAACCGAAGTAATAGGCTGAATCTGCTACAGCTGTCCGAAATACATTGCGAAATGCATGCTGACGTACAAAGCCCGATGTGGAGCGGTTATAATTCCTCCATTCCCCGTCTGAGAAAATGTAAAATCCGGCATCCAGAAATGTCCCGCTGCTCTGTGAAGAACCCGAAATAAGCACAGATCCATCCGTATTAAGTGCCGTAAACACGTTAGAAAACGGTCCCTCAGGTCGAATCTCGCTGATAATTTGCCCTTCAGTGATATCAAGCTCAAGGATTCCGCGATCTAAGCTTGCACCGAATACGGATTGGCTATCGGAATGGTAAACAGTCTGGCTAAGGCCAAACTCTCCGTCAAAAACCCAGCTTTCGGTCAAATCCGGAGTTTTTTGGTAAAGTGTTTCCTCAACCTCTCCGGTCTCTTCATTCTCCTTTAATGCAATTGCCAGTAAAACCTCTGCCTCATCGCTAACGTTAACAGATAAAACTTCGCCATCATCAAAGTACCCGGTATCGTCCCAGTTGTCATTTTCAGGATCATAGGTATACGTGCCCAAGCCGGTAAAGGCGAGCACTTCTCCGTTCCATGCTGCCATATAGTTCACGGAGGTATTAGCCAAGCCATCCCCGGTATCGTAAACCCGCCAATTAGCCGGATCAGCCAGATCATCATTGAGGTCTCCGGCAGCCACCCCGTGGCCTGTAGCGGCAAAAATCGTATTATCAAAAACTGCAATATCCCGAACTTCCGATCCGCGTTCAATTGCCCCGAGGTTCAGGTAGCTGTTTCGCACGATTCCTCTTTCGGTATCAAAAACCACAATTCCTGCGGCCATTGAAATATACAAGAGCCCTTCATGAATTTGTAAGGAGTTGATCCGCCCCGGCTCAGATCTCCGAATATCTCCGTAACTGACAATCCCCCCTGATTCGGCATTTACCCGTTCAATCGTTGCATCATTATATCCCCTCCAGACATAGTTGTTCTTTTCATCATATACCTGCGCAGTTGGGGTGACCCTGTACAAACCCGAAGCCAGGGAATATCGGGCTACAATATCTCCACCATTAACTACAATCATCCCACCACTGGTTGATCCCCATATACGATTATCAGCATCAACGGATACAAACTGAACCTCGGAATGTGAAACATGCGCCTGCCATTCGCCTAATTGTTGAGCACCGGCAGGCTGACTCAGTACTGTAAGTATAGAAATAGCAATAAAACTAAGCGTAAAACAGGCCGGTTTTTTAATCACGGGGGGTACAAATTTATTTATAAAAGAGTGTTTCCGGGAAAGATTGATTAGTAAACGAGTTCACTCAGAAATTCTGACCCGTCATTCGGCGGGAATTTCCATTCGGATCCGGGTGCCGTTGTTACTGCTAACATCAATATCTGCCTTCAACTGATTAACCAGCGAATTGATGATCATCATCCCCATAGATTCAGACTTGTCCTTTAGTTGCCCGGGGTCAAATCCCTGCCCGTCATCCTTAACGTCAAGTATATAGTGTTCGGGTTCTTCACGCATTTTGATTTCAATCTTGCCGTTATCTGCTTCATCATAGGCATGCAGATATGAGTTGGTAATCAACTCGTTTACTATCAACCCGCAGGGGATAGCCTTGTTCAGATTCATGGTGATACCGCTGCAATCGATTTCTATTTGGATATCCTTTAAATGATCAAATATACTTTCACTGATGAGGTCTACAAGGTGCCGGATATACATGCCGAAGTCTATTCGATCGAATGTTTCACTTCGATACAACATCTCATGTACCGTCGCCATTGATTTAATGCGGCTCATCCCCTCTCTGAAGTAACGCTGGGCTTTCGGGTCGTCGACATATTGTGACTGCATATACAACAATCCGGAGATAATGGCCATATTGTTTTTCACCCGATGATGCACTTCTGAAAGTAATACCTGCTTTTCCTGGAGTGAACTTTTCAGTTTTTCCTGGGTTTCAATACGATCGCTGATATCAGTAAAAATAAAACTGGTCAGTCTTCTGCCGTTATTTCCTTGTAACAAACCGGCACTCAGGGCTATGGGCAGCTCATTTCCCTCAACATTCTTTATATTGAGCTCCCCCCTGAAGAACCCATGTTCTTTCAGGGACTTTTTTACTTCATTACCGGAGCCGGATTTTACGGTTTCAAGCAGCTCATAAAAATTGATTTCCGAAATCCGCTGCTCCGAAATGCCTAATAAGCTTCCGGCAGAGTTGTTAGCCTCTCGTATCCATCCATCTTCGTTACAAAGCAGCACTCCATCGGGGCTGTTTTCAAACAACAGGCGGTATTTTTGTTCAGCCCACTTTTTTTCTTTCCTGTGCTCATGACTTTTAAGTTCACGCTCAGCGGCAACACCAAGGCGTTTAAGATTATCTTTCATTAAATAATCGTCGGCACCATTCCGCATAGCCTCTACGGCGGCCTCCTCACCTACGGTACCGGAAACCAGAATAAACGGGATATCCAGTTCCATTTCAGTGCGCAGGATTTCCAGTGCCCGCAGTGCATCAAAGGAGGGCATAGAGTAATCACAGATGATTATATCCCATCTTTCCCCGGAAAGCACAGTTAAAAACTCGGCTTCGGTTTCCACGATTTTGTGGTCAAACTCAAATCCCCGTCGCCTTAGTTCAAGGATTACCAGTTCGGCATCGTCCGGATTATCCTCAACGATGAGTATGTTTAATTTTCGTTTTTTTTCTTTCAATTTTTTTATCAATGCAGATGATTAGTCATGAAGCAGCCGACTTGTTCAAGTTCAACCAGTAAGAGCCTACTTTCCTGACTGTATCCTTGTATTCATCAAAGTTAAGTGGTTTGGATACATAGCTGTTGGCTCCATACTCGTAGCTGCGGGTCACGTCCTGTTCTTCCTCCGATGAAGAAAGCATGATAACCGGTATTTTACGTGTTTCCGCATTTTTCTTGATTCTTTTGAGTACCTCAAAACCATCCATTTCCGGCATATTAATATCAAGCAGAATTACGACCGGTTTGGCTGGTTTCGAGTTATCCTTTTGAGGAAGATTTTCTAAAAACTCCAAAGCCTGCCTGCCATCGGTTTTTACAACAATATCCTTAGCCACACCACTGTTTTTAAGCGCCATACAAGCAAGCTCTGCATCATCATGGTCATCTTCTACAAGTAATATGTAGCGCTCCTTATCGCTTGAGTACCCTGTCTTCATTGTGAATATAATTTTCTGTTAGGCCCCAATAAGTTAGCAATTACAATTTCATATCCAAACCCACCGGCTAATTATTTTGCCGGCCAGTCAATCTGAAACATCGCACCCCTGCCTTTTTCCCCTTTGGCTGTAATATTCGCATTGTGCCGTACTGCAATTCGCTTAACCGTTGCCAGGCCTATCCCCGTTCCTTCGAACTCTTTTTTTTGATGCAGCCTATGAAACGGATGAAACAGCTTCCCGGCATACTTTTGATCAAAACCATCTCCATTATCCCGGATCACAATCCGGCAGATTCCATTTTGTTTCGAGCCGTTGATACGTATAGTAGCATCTTGCTTTTTGCGGGTAAACTTCCATGAGTTATTAAGCAAATTTTCCATCATAATGCGGATTAGCTTTTTGTCACCGCTTACCACAATTTGTTCATCGCATTGGTATTGCACCTTTCTTTCAGGCTCCATCTGCCTTAACTCTCCGAATATTTCTTGAACAACTTCTGAAATATTCACTTGTTCATACTGAATTTCCTTCCGTGTTATC
>SLQI01000035.1 GCA_007131535.1 Balneolales bacterium
GAAGAGGGCGAAGGGTATGCTCTGGGTTATTTTCGTCACGGAACCTGGGCACTTCACGCCGGGATTAATGGCGAGTACTATGAATTATGGGAAGAGGAAAAAATTCTTGAAAAAGGGAAGTGGTCACATGTTGCCGGTGTGATTGATCTGGATGAGGGGTTGATGGCTCTGTATCTGAATGGGGAAAGAGTCGCCGAAAAACAAATTCCTACAGATGGACAGATCACACCCGCTGATAAACCGTTGCGAATCGGTAAAAACAGTAAACCGGTAATGATTGGCCGCTATTTCCCGGTCAATATGTTTACCGGCATGATGGATGAAGTGCGCATTTATCACACCGCACTTGATCAGCAAGAAATTCGGGAACGATTTCAGAAATATTCACCGGAATCACCCGATCTTACGTGGTACCGGGATCGCTTTGAGGGTGACCGGCACAGACCACAATATCATTTCATCCCTCCTGCCCATTGGATGAATGAACCTCATGCCCCGCTTGAGTATAAAGGCAAGTATCATCTTTTTTATCAGCATAATCCGCAGGGACCGTTCTGGCATCAGATCCACTGGGGGCATATGGTCAGTGATGATATGGTGCACTGGGAGGATATGGGGATAGCACTTGCCCCGCAGCGAGATGAAGTTGACCCGGATGGAGTCTGGTCAGGCTCGGCTGCCATTTCAGATGACGGGGTGCCTACGTTGATTTACACCGCAGGCGATGACAGTAAGGAGCCGAATCAGATGACGGCCATTGCCCAAAGTTTTTATGAGGAACACGGTGATCCGCGACTTCCCGAATGGGAAAAATATGAAGGGAACCCGGTGACGGTACAGGAAGAAGGCATTGGCATTTTCGGGCAATTTCGCGATCCCTTTGTCTGGAAAGACGGCAAAACCTGGTTTCAGCTTGTGGGGTCCGGGGTGGAAGATGAAGGTGGAACGGCACTGCTGTACAGTTCTGAAGATATGTTTGAGTGGCAGTTTGAAGATTATTTCATGATTGGTGATGTGGAAAAATACCCCAAAACCGGCGATGTCTGGGAACTTCCGGTATTTTTACCGCTTAATGATGACAAACATATTTTCATGATCAACCCCTGGTTTTTCGAGTACAGTCCGCACAATGTGAAATACGTATGGTACTGGATAGGGGAGTGGGACTATGAGAGGATGGAGTTCACACCGGATCATGAAGATCCAAAATTGTTTGATGCGGGTCAGCATTTTACCGGTCCGAGTGGGCTGGTGGATGAAGAAGGCCGGACCATCGTCTTTTCGATTGCTCAGGACAGCAGGCCCGGCAAGCATCGATATGATTCCGGATGGGCGTTTAATGCCGGGCTGCCCATCATCCTTGATTACCGGGATGATGATCGTCTGGGCATCCGGCCGATACCTGAATTGGAAGCCCTTAGAACTGATGAGCTCTATTCTTTTACCCAGGCTCAGACTGTTGATCAAATCAATCAGCAATTGGGGGATCAGGTGGGGGATATGATCGAAGTACAGGTTGAGTTTGAAGTCAGCGGTCCGGCTAAAGTGGGCTTTACATTCCGCAAGTCACCAGGTGGAGAAGAGCAGACACATGTGTGGTACGACACGGAAACCGAAGAGTATAAGATCGATCGTGAAGAATCCAGCAAAAAAGATGAGGTATGGAAAGAAGTCCAGGGCGATAAGGTTTCCATTGAAGATGATATAATCACCATGCACATGTATCTGGATAAATCTATGGTAGAAGTGTACCTGAACGAGTTAATGGGGATGACCTCCCGTGTTTATCCCACCCGTTCAGATGCGCTTGGCCTCCGGCTGATCGGAGATGAAAATGTTACGGTAAAATCGCTTAAAATCTGGCAACTTGGTTCAGCTTATGAATAAGGTACTGCTTTCGTTTGCGTCGTTATTAATTTTTATGAATTTCGTGGAAGTTGCTTTTGCTCAGCAGGTTGCAGAGGAGACTTACGCTGAGCAATATCGTCCGCAATTCCATTACACGCCTCAGGAAAACTGGATGAATGATCCCAATGGACTGGTGTACCACGATGGACGCTATCACCTGTTTTATCAATATAACCCTTATGGCGATCAATGGGGCAACATGAGCTGGGGACATGCTTACAGCGATGATCTGCTGCACTGGGAAGAACAGGGAGTGGCCATACCGGTGGATAACGGGATCGAGGCGTGGTCGGGCTCGGCTGTGGTCGATCACAACAATACCACCGGGTTCGGCAGTACCGGCAATCCGCCTTTGGTTGCGATATATACCGGTCACGAACCGGGACAACCACAGGTGCAGAACCTGGCCTACAGTACCGACAACGGGGACAGCTGGACCATCTATGATGGCAATCCGGTGTTGGATATAGACAATTATGACTTCAGGGATCCCAAAGTCTTTTGGCATGATGAGTCCGGCCGCTGGATCATGGTGGTAGCCAGAGCCGTGGATCGCGTCATAGATATTTACGGTTCCGACGATCTGAAAGAATGGGAGTTACTAAGTGAATTCGGCCCACAGGGTTCGGTAGATGGCGTCTGGGAATGCCCGGACTTATTTGAACTTCCGGTTGATGGTGACCCGGATAAAACGCGTTGGGTGCTTCAAGTTGATGTAACGGACGGCTCACCTGCCGGAGGTACCGGAGCTCAGTATTTTATCGGTGATTTCGATGGTGAAGAGTTTATTGCAGAGGCTGTGGTAGAAGATTTTCCGGACGGGGTCGTGTTTGATGATTTCGAACGGGAAGATCACGGTGATTGGGAAGTAGAAGGAGAGGCATTCGGTGAAGGTCCGGCTACCGGTACGTTGCCGGGGCAGCAGCCGGTGGTTGGGTTTCTCGGAGAACGGCTCATTAACTCTTTTCATGGCGGGGATGAGCCTCAGGGTAGTATGACTTCCCCGGAATTTACCATTGAGCATGATTACATCAATTTTTTGATCGGCGGCGGAAATCATCCCGATGAAGTGGGTATGGATTTGATTGTGGATGATGAGGTCGTTCGCTCAGCCACCGGAGATAATTCCGAGCGACTCGACTGGAAAGCCTGGGAGGTGAGTGATTATGCCGGTCAGGAGGCGAATTTGAAAATTTACGATTTTCACTCCGGCGGATGGGGTCATATCCTGATCGACCACATCATGTTTTCTGATGAGCCGGCCGAAGAAAGGGAGTTCATTACAAACTGGGTGGATTGGGGAGCCGACTTTTATGCTACGCAATCCTGGTCTGATATTCCGGAGGAAGACGGCCGTCGCATCTGGATTGCCTGGATGAGCAACTGGATGTATGCCGGTGCTATTCCTACATCACCCTGGAGAGGGGTTATGAGTATTCCACGGGAAGTCGGTCTTACTGAAGTCGATGGAAAAATAAAGTTGACTCAACAGCCCATACGGGAGCTGGAAAATATCCGGGGCGATTACGGTCGCATAGCTGATACCGAAGTTCAGGGAACACTCTCGTTGAGCGATGAAACCGGCATGAACAGCCGTTTACTGGAAATCAAAGGTGTGATAGATCCCGCCGACACCCGCGAACTGGCATTTACCCTGGATTACGGGGATGGGAATATTACTCGGGTAGCGTACAATCAAAATCTACAACAGGTAATTGTGGATCGGAGAAATGCAGGCGAAACCGGTTTTCACGGAGATTTCGGAACCCGGCACCGGGTAGCGTACGAGCATCAGGATGATGAGATGGAATTCCACATCCTTGTGGATCATTCCGGCATCGAGGTATTTGTAGATGGAGGTGTGGTCACTTTCAGCAATCAGATTTTCCCGCCGGATCGAGTACCGGAAGTCAGGTTGGCCGCAATAAACGGAACGGCTCAGATCCATGATCTGGAAGTGCGAGAGCTGAACTCTGTTTGGGAGACAGGGGTATCCAGCCTCCCGGAAGCTGATCTTCCGGACCAGGTGGAACTCAGCCAGAATTACCCGAATCCGTTTAATCCGTCGACTGCTATTTCCTTCTCACTACCGGAAACCATGGAAATCCGGCTCGAAGTTTATGATGTAACCGGTCAGCAAGTCGCTACATTAAAAGAAGGCGAATTAGCTGCAGGAGAGTACCAGGTAAACTGGGAAGCCGGCTCGCAAATGGCATCCGGCGTATATTTCTACCGTCTTTCAACTCCTGACCGCCAATTAACACGAAAGATGATGTATGTGAAATAGTCCGGTTTAATCCAACAGGTAAATCCAAAATCTAAACTCGTTAATCCGGCAAATCAGAGGTAGATACCGGAGGTAAATCAGATTTGTTAGCCCAAACCCGGAAACCGAGGCAAAGCCGGCGGATAGCAGATTAGCGATATGTGATTTCAGATTAGCGATTGATCGGAAAAATCAAAAATCTGAATTCGTTAATCTGCTATCGTTAA
>SLQI01000150.1 GCA_007131535.1 Balneolales bacterium
CCATATAATCCGATTCCCGGTCGCACCATATCAAAATGCGCTTCCGGGTGTCTGAATATAGGTGTGGTTGACGCCGCATGCATCCGGCCGGTTTCTATGCCTTCAACATTAATACTTTTAATCAAATCCGAATAACGCCTGATTTGATCTTTATCAAAATCCCGGGCTTCGGTAAAGGTGATCATGGTTCCACGGATTTGCACTCCCTCCCTGCCGGCGAGATCACGACAGAACTCCAAAGCTTCATCTTCCCGTACTCCAAGGCGTCCCAGTCCGGTATCCAGCTTTACCTCAACGGATATCCGCTTGTCATATTTACGTGCCAACCTCTCAAGCTGATCCCCGATAGGGGTATAAACCATCGGGGTGATATCCTGCCTGACCGCTTCTTCCAGTTCTTCACCGGTACACAAGGCCAATAAAACAACGGGTTTGGTAATTCCCGCTTTTCTGAGCTGCAGCGCTTCACTCAGCTTAACCACTCCATATCCTTCGATCTCATCCATAGGTTCCAGGATCTTTGCGGAATTGACCACTCCCATACCGTATCCGTTGTTTTTAATCACTGCCATTATCGGTCGGCCATCCACGGCTGCAGAAATCTGCCTGACATTATGCCGCATATTTTCAGGATAGATTTCTATCCAGGGATCGTAAGTGGAATACCGCACCTCTGGCTCATTTACATTAACTGGTATGTTTGATTTAAAGACAGATCCCCCCAGACCCGCCACCGGTAATACCATGATGCTTTTTAGAAAGCTAAGTCGGGAAAGTTTCATATTTGTTTAGTTAAATGAATAGACAACACCCGGTTCAAACAATACTTTGCAACCTTAATTATCAGCTACTTATAAGCAAAATATTTTTCTTTGCTAATCATAATTGCCTAAGTCGGGAGTATATCTTGTTTAGCGATGATCCTATAAATAACAAAACCTGAAAATAAGCCTCAAACCAATCGCGCAAATAATTGATTTTAATGAAGATTTCTTCACAATACATCCCGCTTATCTTGGTTTTTATACTGGTAATGCCTATGTTTTCAAGTGTGAAGCATGTGCTCCTGTCGCATTTTGCTGCAACAGGAAATAAACCAGATACTGGTTCGACTTTTGAATAAATAAAAAGTTCACTGACAATTTAATTATGAGTAATATCGCACTCGAGTTTGTACCTCCTATTGAAAACGGAGGCGCTGAGAAAGCCCGAAATGAGGCTCAAAAAGTTAAGGAACTGCTAAGCAAACACAATATAGATGATCAGGTAGATTCAGTAATAATCCCCGGAATCATAGAAGAAGATCCGGATCGTCCGGTTGCTCTGGAAAAGAAAATGGACCCGCTTGATACCTGGAAAGCTATCCGGGATGTACTGCCTGATATGGAATGCGCTGTCACCCAGGTTACCGCTTTCCACTCCGAAGAACAGCTGACTGAACGGTTTAACAATCTTCGGGCTGAAGGTATCGAGAAAACTATCTGTGTGGGAGTACCCCGAACTATGCAGGATGGCGAAGGTGGAGGTGTTCCCCCAACCGACGCACTGCAGAAGTTCAAAAAAGAAATGCCGAGCCGTGGCGTAATCCTTATCCCTACCAGGGAGGATGAAATCGGCCGGTTTAACTTCAAAATCAACCAGGGAGCTGATTTTGCAATGACCCAGCTCCTCTATTCCGATTACATAGTGCAGTTCCTTCGTGAAATGTCGAATGAAACGGACGAAAGACCTGAAATCCTGCTTTCTTTTGGTCATGTACCCAAAGCAGAAACCAAAAAAGAGCTGATCCGATGGTTGATTAAAGACGAAGGCAACCCCTTGGTTGACAAAGAGGTTGAGTTCGTTTCAAAGCTTGCTGCTATGGATCCTGATGACAAGAGCAAGCGACTAACTGATCTGTACCGAACCATCATCGATGGCGTAGAAGATCTCGGATTTCCGATCGGCCTACATCTTGAATGCCCTTATGGATTTAGTGATCCGGCATTCGAAACCTTCGCCACTCTACTTGAAGAGTGGAGCCCCAAGCAGGAAAACGAGGGCGTTTAAGCTTCAGTTAAAGACTTACTCAACTCTGAGTCTGTAATAAACTTTTAACTCATTCCGGCCGTCTGTTTATTACGCAGCGGTTACGGAATGAGTTTTTTAGTTTTAAAAACCGGCTAACCGGTACTTTGCATAGCTGCTGCAATGCCGTTAATTGATGAAAAAAGCGCATGTTTTAACCGATTTCGCTGTTCTTCATCTTTCGAGTCTTCCCTCCAGCGCCTGAGCAGTTCCGCCTGCAACAAGTTTAGAACATCTGTATATGGGTTCCGCAATCGAATTGACTTTTGGATTACCGGGTTGCTATCCAGCAGCTGTTGCTGACCCGTGATCTGCAAAATTGCCGATTCAGCCTTATCAAACTCCTCCTGTATACGCTGATGGATTTCAGCAAACTCCGGGGCCGAATAATGAGCAGAAATATCAAGATGAGCCCGGGCCAGCTCCCGTTGGGCATTATTGATCACAGCTTGAAAAAATCGCCATTCCTTATAGGCTTGCTGCAGTAACGGCAAAGCATGGCTGCTCTCCGCAATCACAGAATTCAATGCGGTACCGATGCCAAACCAGCCCGGTAAATTATACCGCATCTGAGTCCACGCAAAAACCCAGGGGATCGCACGGATATTGTCAAAATCCACTTCATCGGACGATTTCCGGGAAACCGGTCGGGAAGCGATGGGAAGATGAGATATATGTTCAATCGGGGATACTTTGGTATACCATCGCCAAACATCCTCCTGCAAAACAAAATCCTGATAGGCCTGCATAGACCGGTCGGCTATTTTTACCATCAGCTCGGCGGTATCGTCTCCTTCAAGATGCAAGGTGGTGGTATCGGTGCGAGCCTCATTGGTACTTTTCATCATCGCATGGATTACCTGCTCAAGGTGGCGGCGGGCCAGGCCCGGCATAGCATAACGAAATGATATCACCTCTCCCTGTTCGGTCATGCGGATTCGGCCGTTGTGACAAACCGGCGGCATCGCCATCACAGCAGCGTTCGAACGTCCGCCTCCCCGGCCAATGGACCCTCCCCGGCCGTGAAACAGGCGGAAATCAACATTATAACTCCGGCAGATTTCAGCAAGCTCATGCTGTGCTCGGTAGAGTGCCCAGTTCGCCATCCAGTAGCCGCCGTCTTTGTTACTGTCGGAATACCCCAGCATGATTTCCTGGAGCCCCTCTCTTGCATCGAGCTGCGCCGAGTAGACCGGATCTTCGAATAATTCCGACATTAAAGTCGAGCTGTTACGAAGGTCATCAATGGTCTCAAACAACGGAACCACATCAATGCGCGACACCGCCTTTCCATCCCGATACTGCCAGAGCTGCATTTGCTTGGCGATAAGTAAAACCTCCAGTAAATCGCTTCGTTCGTGAGTCATGCTGACGATCACACTTCCGATGGACTCCGGATCTATCTGCAGTGACTCCCTTATTACGGCAAACGTATCCAGCAACTCACGACTGGTATCCGTCAGCTCGGCATCGAGTGAAACCAGGGGGCGCGGATTGGTTAATTCGGTTGAAAGTACTTCACATCGCTGCTGATCGTCCAAATCGCTGTAATCTTCCACGACACCGGCAAGCCGGAGCAGTTCGCCGGTTACATGCTCAAATACCCGGCTGTGCTGACGTATATCCATGGCGGCCATTCGGTATCCGAAGGTTTCAACCTGTACGATGAGATCAGCCAACATACCCCGGCGTGCAAGATCTTCAAAACCGCAATCAAGTAAACTTTTTTTAATAGTGTTCAGGTCAGCCAGCAGATCTTTCGGCTGATATTTTTCGGGGTGCCATTGCGACTTATTATTTTCCCCCTCATTCCATCGGATCAACCGGCGCACCTTTTCCAATACGCAGCTGATTTTGACCCGGTATGGTTCGTGCCAGTATTGCTTCATGGTAGGCACATACTCCGGAAGCAATTCCAAATCACGATCAATTGACTGCTGCAGACGTTCCGGAGTGTCAATTTGCCGGGATGATATGCTGAGTTCTCTCCAGAGCTCATCCAATCGGTTTTCATACAGGGAAAGTGCCGTGTACCGCTGATATTTTTGAGCCAACCGTGTTACCTCAGCCTTGACATACGGATTGCCGTCCCTATCCCCTCCTATCCAGGTTCGGTATTTAATGATCCGGGGCAACTCAGGCACTACACCGTAATAAGTTTCGAAAGCGTTTCTCAAGTCCCGATACAAACGGGGTATGGTTTCCCAGATAGAAGAGCGCAGAAAGTAAAGGCTGTTTCGCACTTCATCCTCAACCGATAACCTGGAAGGGCGGACATCATCGGTGGTCAGTATGATACTGATTTTGTGGTAGAGTGAGGTC
>SLQI01000037.1 GCA_007131535.1 Balneolales bacterium
GTAAGTGACTTACGAAAACAAAATGGATGAGCTACTTTTTCAAAAAAATGCGTAAGACGTAACAGGCTTCTCAATCAGAGCTTCAATATTTGTGACTTTACAAACCCCTAAAACTCCCAAAATATGTTAAGTGCCATTACACGCTCAGGTCTAATAATAGTATTAATAGCTTTATTAGGAATCTTTATGATGTCCTGCGCTCCGGTTTATATGCCGGGGACTCCGAATACCCCAATGCTTAAAGAAGAAGGTGAAGTGAGTATGCAGGCAAACCTGGCCACCACCGGTTTGGAGCTTAAAGGAGGATATGCCATTACAGATCAATGGGGGATTACAGCCATGGTTGCCGCCGGTCGTGAAGTTGAAGAAGATGGCCAGGATTCTTATCACAGGTATTTGGAGTCATCCGCATTGCATACATACAGACCGGGCGGTATTCTGGTGATCGAAAACAGTGCAGGGGTCGGCTTAGGAGGCGGAAAAGGCAGCAGCGAAAGGATTGTTTCAGGAGAAGCATTTCAAGTGGAAGGTGGGTACTTTAAGCCATTCTTTCAGAATAACCTCGCGCTGCAAACACAGGCTATAGATATTGCTTTGGTAAACAGAATTGCCATAATTCAATTCGATGAACTCCGAACAACCGGGGAAAATCAGGATGCAGTACTAAATTCCCCTTCCACACCGGTATTCTGGGAGCCTACAGTTGTTACGCAAATCGGGTGGGATCGATTCCGGTTGAATGCACAACTCGGATTATCCACTCCACTGGCGGGTGAACCGGATTTTGACTGGATCGGCATCTACGGCGGTATCGGCTTCGGTCTGCGTTTGGGTGGCTGAGTTACAACCGCTTTATCCGCAGACTATTACTGACAACACTCACCGAACTTGCCGCCATTGCAAAGGCTGCAAACATCGGACTGAGCAGCCCGAATGCAGCCAGCGGTACGCCTACGGAATTGTAAACAAACGCCCAGAACAAGTTCTGCCGGATGATCCGCAAGGAACCGCGTGATAGCGTGAGTGCATCAATTACTTTGTTCAGATCGCCACTCATCAGCGTGATGTCCGAAGAGCTGACGGCCAGGTCGGTTCCGGTGGCCATCGCCATACCCAGGTCGGCCTGAACCAGCGCCGCGGCATCGTTGATGCCATCACCGACCATCGCAACCCGTTTGCCTTGTTGCTGGTACTTTTCTACGATTGCCGATTTTTCGTCCGGTTTTACCTCGGCTTCTACCTGTGCGATTCCCACTTGATCAGCAAAAGCTTTGGCCGTGCGTTGGTTGTCACCGGTAACCATCACCACATCAATTTCCATCTGATGCAGCCGGGATATCACATCGAAGGCTTCCTCTTTTAGCCGGTCGCTCACGCCGATCAAACCAGCAGGTTGGTCATCAATTAAAACGACCAGAGAAGTTACGCCTTTATCCTGCTGCGATTTCACCTGACCGGTTTGTTCCGGGGTGAGATCATTAAAATCACCAGCCGAACGAACGGTGACCCGCTTGTTTTCAACCAGGCCGGAAACCCCGACACCCATGGTGGTTTCGACTTTATCCGCCGAAAGCAGATCCAGGTTTTCATCAGCCGCTTTGTTGACAATGGCTTTGGCGATCGGGTGATCGGATTGCTGTTCTACCGAGGCGGCCAGGGCTAAAAGGTCAGCCTCTTTGTAATCTTCAAATGGGATGAGGTCGGCAACCTCCATCGTGCCGGTGGTTAGTGTCCCGGTTTTATCAAACAGGGCTACATCCACCTGGCGTGCTTCCTCAAGGCTAACGGCATCTTTAATCAGAATTCCTTTTTCCGCCGCTCGTCCGGATCCCACCATGATTCCGGTCGGTGTTGCCAATCCGAGGGCGCACGGACATGCGATAACCAAAACGGCTACCATATTGACCATAGCCCGCGCCGGCCCGTCAGCTGTAAACCAGACGATAAACGAGATCGCGGCAATAACCAGAACAATAGGCACAAAAACCGAAGCGACCTTATCAACCAGCCGCTGAATGGGAGGTTTGGAGCCCTGAGCCCGTTTGACTGTCTCTATGATTTGCGCAAGCGCGGTATCTTTGCCGACGCGCTCGGCCTTCATCGTAAATGATTGGTTGGTATTTCGAGTACCGCCGATAACCTTTTCGCCGTCAGACTTTTCAACCGGAACGCTCTCCCCCGTCATGGCGGACTCGTCCACACTTGCATTGCCTCCGGTGATGATACCATCCACCGGAATTTGCTCCCACGCTTTAACCAGCAATGTATCACCAGCTGTCACTTGTTTCAGGGGGATTTCAATGAGCTCACCTGAATCCGCATATTTATGTACGGTATTGGGCGTCAGTTTCAGCAGACCGGCAATCGCATCCCGGCTGTGGTATTTGGCGCGTTCTTCCATCCATTTTCCGAGCAGGAGCAGGGCGATGATAATGGCGGCGGTTTCAAAATAGATATCGTGCGGGGTTACCAGTCCGCCTTCCACCCCGAAAAACGTCGCGTAGCTACTGAAAAAGAAGGCCGCACCGGTACCGATCGCAACCAGCGAGTTCATGTCGGCACTCAGGCGTTTTGCCGCTTTCCAGGCTCCGGTGAAAAAGGAGCTTCCCGCATAGAATAAAATTACAGCCGTAAGTACCAGCTGGATCAGGTTCCATTCAAACATCCGCGGCTGCACCCACTCGCCCCAGGAGGCGATAAACATTGGTCCCATATCCAGCACCATGACCACAAATGCGAGTGGAAGGGCTGTTAAAAATCGTTTTTTAAAGTGAGAACCGGCACGCTCAAACACATCTTCCTGGTCATCTTCCACAATCAGACGAGCTTCGTACCCGGCATTACGGACCGCTTCAATAAGATCATCAACCCGAACATTTCGGCCTTCCACGGCGGCCTGGTTGGTGGCCAGGTTGACCTCCGCCTTATCCACCCCCGCAACTTCCGTAATTGCATGCTCCACATTACCCACACACGAAGCACAGCTCATGCCCGTGATTTCAAGCTGATGGTAGTCGGTCTCATCATCGCCGACTAAACTGGCGCCGAATCCGGTATTGCTAACAGCTTCTTCCAGCGTATGAGAATCATCCCCCGAATAGGTTACGCTTGCCTCCTGCGTAGCCAGATTAACACTCGCCTCCTCAACCCCTTCGGTGGATTTAAGCGCCTTCTCGACACTGGCGACACAGGCTGCGCAGCTCATCCCCTCAATATTCAGGGTGATTTGCTTTTTAGATGCTTCGGTTTTCGTTTCGCGGGTTTCCGTATTAGACATGGCTGTGGTTTTTAAGTTTTCATCCTAAATAACGCACCGTGCCGGCAAAATCTCGTTACAGGATTTTGAGTGAAGTGTATATTAAAATGGGGTACTGCCGATCATTACCTCCCGCCCCCACAAACGTTAATCTGAGTCTGTACCGGGATTAAAAGAATTGAACATTTTTTTCTTGATTTTGATGGTGGTTGCTTTATACGGCCAAGTACTCTCTCAGTGTCAAAAATCATGTGTTTTATACCAGTGAGCGGGCAAGCAATACCTATCGAAATCCACTGGATAAAGTTATTTCTTCATATTTGTTTTTTCGTTACTTAGTGTTAGTATAAAAGTCCCAATAGAATATCAACTAATAACAGAATAGAATTTAATTGGCGTATGAGAAGTGACCAATTGTGATGATTAGATTATGTATTTACTAACCATAAATATAATAAAATGTAAAAATTCGAAATTATTGATTAACATTTGGCCGTGATATGACTCCCTCCTGTGAAGGATAACAACATCAAGATAAAAAGTTGTATAATTCATATGGATTTGATTCCTAAAGCTGCTAATCAAGTGCGAATGAAAATCGGTATACTCGAAGATGAGTACATAACAGCATTCGGAGCTGAAATGATGCTCAAAGACCTTGGGCATCAGGTGCTTTATAAAGAAACTTGTGCCAAACGTATGCAGGAGTTGGTGTACATCAACCCTCCGGATATAGCACTTATAGACCTGAGATTACAAATAGGTTTCGATGGGCTTAAGGCAGTGCGAACATCTGGAAGTTTACAGGGAATGCAGACTGTGATTATGACCGCTGTATCAAAGCCTGAGATCTTAGCTTTAGCGAATCATTTTGGGGCTGTAGCTATAGTAGATAAGATGATAACTAGTAGATAAGATGATAACTCAAAATGAGCTACAAAAAGTTATAAAATCTCTTACAAATGGAAATGAATACATAAAGCCTTCTGTAAAAGAGCAGATTAAGAAAGGGTGGTGGTTTGTAGAGCGGCTTGAGCGTTTTCATGAAATGAAACCTGTAGATAAGCAAATTGTAAAATGGATTGCTCAAGGTAAAACAAGTGCTGAAATAGCTGAAAAGATGAAA
>SLQI01000343.1 GCA_007131535.1 Balneolales bacterium
GAGAACTTTGTAGGCCTTTAGGTTGCCGTATCGTTCAGGGTGGTGAGTTGTAGCCGTTGGGCTGGCACCTGATCCCGTAGAACCGGTGAGACCGGTGAGCGTGATCGGAAGCGAGTACCCGGCTTCAGCAGCCGGAGCCGTAAGGAGCTGCAAAGCTGTGGCAAAACATCCGGGATTGGCCACATACCGGGCTCCGGTAAGAGCTTCTGAATCCAGTTCAGTCAATCCGTAGACAAACTCCCCGAGTAGTTCCGGACAGGGGTGTTTTCGGTTGTACGTGTGTTCATACATATCCGCGTCCGAAATCCGGAAGTCGGCGCTCAGGTCGATGATGGTTCCCGTAAATCCGCCTTGAATCGCTGCCTGCACCTGCTCGGCGGCACTTCCGTGAGGCAAAGCTACAAATAAAACATCTGCCTGAGAATCTTTTAATTGATCCAGCGAATCCAGGGTCAAATCGAGATAATCGGTATACTCCGGGTAAATTTCAGATAGGTGTTTACCCGCCTTGCTGTGCCCGTACAAACCGGTAACCTCGCATTGAGGGTGTTCCAACAGCAGTCGAAGTAGTTCTCGTCCGGTGTAACCGGTTACTCCGGCAATCTCGGTTTTGATATTGTTCATCAGGCTTGCATTGCTTTTCGTTTTCCGGCAAACATCAGTTCCTCAATTCGGTTACCGATTTCCCCGGAGGAAGCTCGCGCATTCAGGGCATCAATTCCGAGCGTATTATTAATGTAATCTACCCCTACATCGTTATCGGTTACCGGACCGGTCATGAGGTGGATTTGGTCACCAAAGCGCTCTGTAAACATTCGTTCGGCTGCCCAGCATCCCATCAGGTCATGCGCGGCGACTACGTGTGCCGACGTGAATTTTTGCAATTGTTTATCCATCAGGATAGAATCAACGCCATAAGGACCGATGATGCCGTCTCCCAACTCAACTACTATTACATCCGGATGCTTTTTATTGAGGTGGTTGATCAAACCTTTGGCCATCGGCAAGATGTTTTTGCTGGTTGTTGAGACCACCCCGGCCTCACCAAAATGCGTTACAGCTACAGCTCCTTGATCCTGCATCGCCCGAACATCCCGAATAAGTGAGGCGCCGGTCAGTTTAGCGGCCGCAACACGGTAGCCGTTCGAGGAAAGCTGCTTTATAATTTCACCGGCAGCATATGTTTTGCCGACGTGCATGCAGGTCCCGCTTACCATTACGATGGGCTTACTGTCTTCCAGACTGTAGGACCATTCGATGGCGTAGTCCTGCACACATGCATGTTTGAGTTCGTGATCACTCTCAACCATTACGGCGCCGAGGACTTCAACCCGCATCGGTGGACCCAGTTCCGGGTGAGGAGAGAGGCACTTGCCAATCATGCCGCCTTTATTGAGAATATGCAGCTCATCACCGGCCTTGATAGTCTGAGGAACTATTCCGCTATAACCCCGCAGAGCCTGGCGTTCCCCAAGCGCGCCGATCAGAATTTGGTTTTTACCATAATTCTGAATGACGCCTTCATTGTTTTCGACCTCATTGTAAGTGTCTTTTTCATCCAGTGTTCGAACGGCCAGCAAATATCCTTCTTCCGAAACAATGGATCGGGTCAGTGTTAAATCACCACTCAGCGGCACCGGGTGGCTGCTTGAAGTGATGATGTTTGCCTGAGTTTTAGAGAAGTGAGTCATTTGGGTTTACGTGTTGATTTTCGACGAAGCTGGTTTGGGGTTTGAGCCAAGTCCGTAAAGTTTGGAAAAAGCTCTGGCTTCCACACCGGTCCATCCGGATTGTTTTTCACCATACGTAGCCTGCCCGTTGGCAATGGCGTCGTGCGGACTTTCGGTGTATTGAGGGATCAGGTTGCCGTTACAGGCGTACATGGTCACGGTGCCGGTCACGTATTCCTGGGAACTGTCGAAAAATGCTTCGATATCCCGCATAGCCGGATCGTAAAACCTTGCCTCGTGGAGCAACATGCCGTAGGTGTCGGCAAGCTGATCTTTGATATGCCGCTGCCATTTGCTGAGAACCAGTTTTTCCAGTTCGCGGTGGGCGGTGTACAGGATTTCTGCTGCGGGAGCTTCAAATCCGACCCGACCTTTAATTCCAAGAATTGTATCGCCGGTATGCATACCGAGGCCGATATTGTGTTTGATGCCCAGTGCTTCCACAGCTTTCAGCAGCTCAGCCGATTTCATCTTTTTACCATTTACCGCGATCGGAAGGCCATCTTCAAAAGTTATTGAGATATGTTCACTTTCCTGTTGGTGGAGTTGAGGATCTCCAAGGTTGGGATACGCCTCAAAAGGCAGTGCCTTGGTGGCGGTTGTGGTTTCTTTTCCACCAATTGTGGTGCCCCAGATCCCTTTGTTGATAGAGTACTCCGTAGTGGAAGTCGGTACTTCAAACCCTCTGCTTTGGAGAAACTGCGTGGTGTCTTGTCGTGTCAGCTCTTTGTCTCTTATCGGGCTGATGATCTCGATTTCAGCGAAATCACTGGTAGCTGCCTGAAGAGCTGAATCAAACCGGATCTGATCGTTACCTGCACCGGTTGATCCGTGGGCAACATGGGTGATATCATTGTACTTCATATACTCGGCAATGACTTCTGCCTGGATATACCGTTCGGCTCCGACACTCAAGGGATAGCTTCGATCGCGCAATACATTGCCCTTTATCAGAAACGATATCACCTTGTCATATAAAAGGTGAATGCCGTCAATGACTTGCGCCTGATCTGCCCCGAGATGCTGTGCACGGTTTAGTACATTTCGGATATCCTGATCCGGAAGGCCGTAGCAATCAACCATTACGGCGTGAATCTCGGCATCGTAATTTTCTTTGAGGTATGGGATACAAAAACTTGTATCGAGTCCTCCGCTGTATGCCAGTACGATTTTCATGGGGTAATTGGGTTGGTTTGTGATGGATGATAAAAGTTCAAACAAAAAAAAAGGGCAGCTCCCGGAAGGAACTGCCCTTTTTTAAAAAAGTTCTACAAACGGCTCACACCGTTATTAGGCATCCTTCCGGGGGTATAGAAATACCACGACGGCGACGGCGGATGCGACGGTTAGCGATCTGAGCGATATGTAGGAATTGATTTTTCATTTCTGCATTAAGAATAAACAATAATGCCTGTCCATGTCAACATTCAAGTATAAAAAAAATTGTGTTACTCTAATTGTCCTGAAGGCAATGAGTTAATAATCCAAAGTCCGGTCATATTAATGATAAACCCGGAAAATTTTTATGTTGATTATGCTTTATTCTGTCTTTGGGAGCTCCTAATCCCCCGTACCGGTGCACTATTGTTGAGGTAACAGGAAATCATTTTCAATCAAAGATTTACGATTGGAATTCTTTGTCTGCAAGTATTAAACCAGGTAAAACTTTGGCTATGTTATAGAAATATCAACACATAAAATCCGCGGCTAAAAACATCTGCCTTTGGAGTTCGGAATTAAACTACGCCCTGATCCAGCATCGCGTCCGCTACTTTGACGAACCCGGCAAGGTTTGCACCTTTAATGTAATCCACCTTTCCGTTTTCATCGGATCCGAACTCGACGCATTGTTCATGGACATCTTTCATAATAGCCAGCAGCATATCATCAACTTTTTCTCTCTTCCAGCTGAGTCTTAATGCGTTTTGGGCCATTTCAAGTCCGGATGTAGCAACGCCGCCGGCATTGGCCGCTTTACCAGGCGCAAAAATTACGCCCTGTGCTCTGAACTCATTAACAGCCTCGGTAGTGCAAGGCATATTCGCGCCTTCCGCGACTATCTTTACTCCCTTTTCAATCAGGCATTTGGCATCACCGTGATCGAGTTCGTTTTGGGTAGCGCAGGGCAGGGCAATATCAACGTGATCGGGCAGAGTCCAGCAATGTTTATTTTCAAAATATTCAACATCTGAGAAGGCTCCTGCCATTTCAGCAACCCGGCCGCGTCGTACGTTTTTCAAATCTTTGAGATAGGAGAGGTGATCTTCCGTAAATCCACCGGGAATAAGCAGGCATCCGGAAGAGTCCGAGACGGTTAGAACTTTGGCATTAAATTGCATCGCTTTTTCGATAGCATATTGGGCCACGTTTCCTGCTCCCGATACGGCAACAGTTTTGCCTTCGAGCCCGTCACCTTCACGTTTAAGGATTTCATCCACAAAGTAAACCGTTCCGTAGCCGGTAGACTCAGGGCGGATGAACGAACCTCCCCAGTTTAAGTCTTTGCCGGTGATAATTCCGGTAAACTCATTGGTGAGCCTTTTGTATTGACCGAATAAGTACCCAATTTCACGTTTCCCGACACCAATGTCACCGGCGGGAACATCGGTATATTTGTTAATATGGCGGAACAGCTCCGTCATAAA
>SLQI01000421.1 GCA_007131535.1 Balneolales bacterium
ACTTATAGTATCCATCCGTCCTTTTTGATTGATCCCCACCGAGGCAGGTAAAAGAACCAAAAAATCACCGGCTTTTCATCGAAAGGTGTAAATTGATCCATTAGATTTTAATTTTTCATCCTGTAAGTTCCTCCTATGTTTAGAATTGAACTCAGTTAAGTATATGTTATTCGAGATTTTGCTAAAAAAGTCTATTCTTTTACCTCCGGTTTTATTAGGTTAGGACAAGATGAGATAGAAAGTTTTCTAACCCTTACTTACGCATAAGATTCTCTCAGAATCACTGAAGATAACCAGTACCCCTAACATTGTTTCAGGAGGAAGAGCTATGATGAATAAGTTTACAGGTATAGTCTTCTGCTTATTGCTATTCCTTTGTGTCTCTACCGTTGACGCACAGGAAACCGCAGCAAATATAAACGGAAGAATCACAGATACCGAAGGAGAGCCTTTGCCGGGCGCAACAATTCGCGCCGTGCATGAACCTTCCGGTACGGAATACGGAACCACCGCACGTTCTGATGGAAGGTACAATTTGAGAAACCTGCGCGTAGGCGGACCTTATACCGTACGCGTGACGTTCGTAGGTTTTCAGGAAGCGCAAGAAGAGGAAATCACTCTGGAGCTCGGCCAGGACTATCGCCTGAACTTTCAGATGGTTGATGATGACATGGAGCTCGATGAGTTGGTCATATTTGGCCAGAGGGATGCCGCAATCAGTTCGGATAGAACCGGTACCCGATCCAGAATCGGCCGTACCGAGCTGGACCGAATGCCCTCCATCAGCCGAAGTTTGCAGGATTATACCCGGCTTACCCCTCAGGTTAGCGGAAATAACATCGCCGGACGCAGCGGACGCCGGAATGAAATCTACATTGACGGGGTAACCTTCAGCGACCGGTTCGGACTCGGTGGCGATGCCATCCCGACCATCGGAAACCCCATCAGCCTGGACGCTATTGATGAATTTCAGGTGCAAATTGCCCCCTACGATGTGAGGCAGGGCAACTTCACCGGCGGGTCGGTAAACGCGGTTACCAGAAGTGGAACCAACACCTTCGAAGGGTCCATATATGGCTTTGGCAGAAATCAGAATTTTCTGAATGCCAACTTAGGTCCGGATGAGAGGCCTATTGATCAGTTCTATGAGTACCAAACCGGGCTTCGCTTAGGCGGACCGATCATCGAAGATCAGCTTTTCTTTTTCACTAACCTCGAAATCAAGCAGGAGACCGCACCGGTCGAAACCAGAGTTTTTGGCGATGAGGGATTTGCTGCCGGAGAAGACTTTGATGTATCCCGCGATATCATGCAGGACATCAGGGACATCACCCAAAATCAATACGGGTATGACCCCGGCGGTTTTGATCCGATTGATCAGGAAGAAGACGATATCAAGTTTTTCCTGAAACTGGATTATAACCTGGCTGAAAATCACCGGCTTACCTATCAGCAGAATAATGTCAGGGGGTTTTCAGACAGGGGTACATCTCGCAGCAGCAACACCTTTACTTTTGATAACTATCAATACCGGCAGTGGGGAAACCAAAGTAATTACTCGCTGAGGCTGAACAGCTCATTTGGCGATAATGTAACTACTGAAGCCCAGATCGCTTATACCCGGCTCCGTCAGGAAGCAGACTGGGGGGATGATCCCTTCCCGCAGGTCAGCATCGGTGTTGAAGGTGATGCCGGTCAAACCCGAACGGTCAACCTTGGTGTAGAGCGCTTTCGTCATGTCAATGAATTGAATCAAGACTATGTTGAGTTCACCGGGGATTTGACCTACTATACCGGCGATCATGTTTTCACATTTGGTACCAATAATTACATCAACTTTATTGAAAACATCTTCCTTCAGGATTTTCTCGGAACGTATGAGTTTGAAGATCTTGAAGCTTTTGAAGAAGGGCGTCCGAGCCGCTATCAATACACCTACCCCACGCAGCTTGCTATTGATGAAGGTATGGAGCAGCCTGCTGCAGACTGGCGCTATAACTTCTTTTCCGTGTATGCACAAGATGAGTGGAGCGCAACCGATAACCTCACGCTGACTCTGGGCGCGCGTCTTGATATTACCGCATTCCCGGATGAGCCCTTATCGAATCCGACATTTGCGGATCAATTTCCATATGATACAGGAGAAGCCCCGGAAACCTCATTTCAGTTCAATCCTCGTTTCGGGTTTAACTGGAACCGCGATGACACGCAAATCCGCGGAGGTGTAGGGTTGTTCTCGGGTGGCGAGCCCGCCGTATGGCTGTCGAACCAGTACAGCAATACCGGCGTGGACCTCAACCGTCTTGATGCCCGTGATCTGCCGGCAGGGTTCTTTGAGTCGGATACCGATAATCAGCCCCGGCCGGGTGATGTAGACGGGTTAGATCCCATTGAAACTACTGAGGTTAACGTCACGGATCCGGATTTCCGGATTAATCAGGTGCTCAGGTCAAATTTAGCGGTGGAGCAGCGGTTGCCGGGTGATTTGATCGCATCTTTTGAAGGACTTTTCACCCGCAATCTCCACGATATCGATTATCAAAACCTGAACCTGGATACCGATAACCCGATATTCCTTGGAGCAACTGACGACCGCCCGTTTTATTCAACTGAGGACGAGGAAGGCAATTTTTCAAGAAACGACGTAAGCGCTGATTTTACCGATATCCTGCTGCTTACCAATACAAATGAGGGATATCAGTACAGTGTTACGGGCCAGCTTCGCAGGGAGGCCCGCGAGGGACTGTTCGGCAGCTTGTCGTACACCTTCAGCGACGGATTTTCGGTAAATGACGGAACCTCAAGCCGGGCCATTTCGAACTGGCAGTTCAATACCAACAAAGGAAACCCGAACGCCTCTGAGTTAGGGCGAAGCATCCACACCACCCGACACCGAGTGTTGGCTTCGGCGTCTTACAGGTTTGAGTATGGTCAGCGCTATGCCACCACGATTTCTGCCGTTTATGATGGCCGGCAAGGCTCAGCCTACGACTATGTGTACACCTTCGGCAGTAACTTTATCTTCCCGCCCACTCCGAATGGTGATTTCACATCTTCAGCCACACAGCTGGTTTACATTCCGGAAAGTATGGACGAAGTAGAGTTCGTTGGCGACAACCCCGAACAGCAATGGGCTGACCTTCAGGAGTTTGTAGCAAATAGAGACGGACTGTCTCATGGCGAAATTGCCGATCGCGGAACCGGCTTTGAGCCGTTCATCCATGAAATTGACCTGAGGATTTCGCAACAAATCGGCTTTTTCGGAGGCCAGTTTCTGGAATTGACGCTCGACATCCTCAATGTTGGAAACCTTTTCAACAACGAGTGGGGTCAGCAGTACTTTGTGCCTTTCGGAGAGGCTGAAATCATGACCTTCCACGGGTTTACCGATGATAACCGCCAGAGAGTTTCCTTCGAAGGATTCGAAGATGATATGGATCTGTACAATCGGTCGGATATCTCATCCCGCTGGAGAATGCAATTCGGCGTGCGCTACACTTTTTAATCAACTGCAGCAATCAATAAAAAAAGCGGCTATCCGGATTTCGGGTGGCCGCTTTTTTTGTATCAACATGGTAAAGGGTTTATTCCCAGGGAACCTGGCATCATTAGTGGCTTACAAAGGAATGATTATTCCGTGCAGCCAAATCCAGCCCGAGCCAGATCAGGAAGGAGGTCAGGTAAATAACGATGCCATAAATAACCGGTATCAGAACAACTTTTAATCCTCCGGCCAATAATTCCATGGAAACCGTACCGACTTCTGCAATGGCATCAAATGTGAGGAATAATCCTAATAAAGAACTCCCGATTCCGAATATCAAAGTGATAAGGCCGAGCGATCTGATCACCTTCAGGTTATGGCGGAAACGGGTTTCTTGTTTGATGTCTTTTTTGACCACCTTCAGCCCCATATAAACGGCAGTGGCAAGGGTGATCAAAAAAAGGAGTGTTTGGGTGCCGGTAAAATAAATACCACCCTCATACAAATAATGTATCATAATTACGGGAATTAGTTGCGGTTGAATTGAATACATAAATCTAATCCCGGCTGGTGAAACAACTCAATGCAGAATCCTTATAATAATCTGTAATTCGTCGAAAAGCTTTTAATATAAAAGCCGGAAATGCTTTTTTTACCGCATGATGAAAATACGAACACATATCATTTTCTGGGTAGCTGTAACGGCGTTGTTTACGGGGGTATTCGGAGCGGTTTTCGAAAGTTATGCGCTGTCCTTTTATTTCGTTTCCATGCTGCTGCCGGTAGTGGTAGCTACCTCATATTTCTTCAATTTTTATCTCGTCCCGAAATTTCTGCTGAAGAAAAGGTACGGCCGGTTTGCACTCTACTTTTTTTACATGCTGATCA
>SLQI01000085.1 GCA_007131535.1 Balneolales bacterium
ATAAGTACATGTGCGGTATGTACATCGCTTACATCATCCACATCAAACGAATAGACGGTTTCATTCCAGGCAGCATCCCGGCTGGATGGGGAGGTTATACTCACGTTGAGTATGAACTCACCCTCATCATAGTGCAGGTCACCTTCGAGAAACCCGTCTACATTGTACTCTTGAGCCAAATGACGAAACCAGGCGTACTCTGTATTAAACTCATTGGTAAGACGGTTGGTAATTACGAGCGTAGAGTCGCCTTCAATATTCAGTTCATAGTTATCAGCGGATTGTTCGGGCAGGGTGATGGCATTTATACCAACTTCGTCATTTAAAGCTTTTCTCATACGATTTTGCACTACCCGGGCTCCGTGCTCGCTTATCCGACTTTCATCGTAATCGAGTTCGAGCAGGGCAATGCGGCTCATATCAGGCGGCAAACCACTAAGCTCGTTGGATAAGTTGGCAATTAGCCGGTTGATTTTGTTGTATTGTTCCGTGATATCATCCGCTTGGTTTTGCTGTCCATAAGCTGACGTAATACCGCTAAGGCCAAATATCACCAAAAGTATTCCCGCTGTTCTCATGCTAATGATGACCGTTTGATGTTCCGTATCGCTGTGAGTATCTCTTTGCGTGCTTTTTCAATATCCTGCTGGGTTAAGTCGCGGGCACGTGATACTTCAGCTTCAATCAGTTTTTGCTCACGAACCGGCCGGACTGATATAATGGCGTCATAAATCTTCTGAGGCGCATCCACCAGGGCGCGTATCAGACTGTCGGTATTCACTCGATCAAGCGCTTCCTGAAGCTGTTGCTCGTCCATTGAAGGAATTTCATCAAAACTGATGAAGAAGCGTTTGATTTTTTCCGCCAGCTCAAGATCCTGCTGGGCAATAGTATCGAGGTATTTTTGCTGTTCGCTAACCGGCAGAGAATCCAGTACATTCAATACAGACTGGACGCCATCCGAGGCGACATAGCGCATGTTATAGACTTCAAGCGCTTTGCTTACCAGATGATCGGCTACCTGCTTGTAGCTTTGTACCGGTACGTTATCCAGCTTACCCATTTTCACCATAAGGCTGGTGCGGCGTTCGTCTTCCATCCGGTTGAGGATATTGGCGACCCGGTCGGCATCAATCTGGGCAAGGGCTATAGCGATAATGCCATCATTTTCCTCTTTAAACAGGTTCATTAGCTGATCGTCATTCAAATCCTGCAGGAACTGGAACATATCGGAATGTTCGCCTGCGCTTCCATTCAGCCCGTTCAGAGCCTGGAGCTGTTTCTTAAACTCACCCACAACTTCCATAGCCTCCGGAGTGGTCATCGGGCTGAGGTGCTGCATGGTCTGATCAATTCGCTCATAAAGCGTGTCATCAAGGCTGGATCGTAAGGTAGAGAGCAACCGGGGGTTGGTGGCATTCATAGCGCGGGCAGCTTTCATAACACCGTTTTCGGGGTCTTCTTCAAACCATGAATTCAAAACCGTGGCCACTCTTTTAGGATGGTTTATGTATTGGTTGGTCAGAAACATTTTATCTGATTCAAGTTTTGCCAGTGCTTCGGCGCTGGTTTGTTCTTCTTCAGATTCCTGACCGTTCGTTTCGGGCTGCAGATAATCGCCGTTTTTAATCCGGTCCAGCTCTGCTTTCAGAGCAGCGAGTTCCTGATTTTGTTGATCGTTTTCCTCAGGCTTACGGGATTTGCTCAACCAGTAAATTAGCAAGGCGATAAGCAATAAAAATAACAGAGCACCGAGAATGATCCATGGCAGCCATGGGTTATCCGGAGAAAACCAGCCGGCTTCTTCAGGTTCTTCAACCACTGCTTCTTCCTCTTCTTGCTGAAGCTGGTCCCGAAAATCCTCCATTTGTTCGGCCAGAGCTTCCTCAAACTCTTCCCGCGTAAAAAACTCTTCTTCCTCTTCGTCACCATCAAAGCGGTCGCGATCGGGAAATGCCATTTGGGAAACCGAAAGGATATCCCCACGCTCTTCGTCTACATTTACTACAGAGCGCACACGTGATTCCATAAAATTGAGATCAGCCTGGTCGTAGACGGCATCGGCGATGACTTCAATATCCAGATAGGAAAGCTCAACAGCCGTCTGGTATTGCGTCGGAATTAGGGTATCCTGTTCCGCAGGTGTGCGGCGCTGCAGGTCTTCAGGTACGATAGGTAGACCAGGGAGCGCATTGACCCCCAATGGCGCCTCCTGAAACATGGGAGCCTCATAACTCAGAGGAACCTGAGTTTCCTCTAACGCGACCGTGATATCTACAAAAAACCGGTTACGGTCATAATAATTCGACAGGGCATTAATAATCTGCCGTTCATACTGGCGCTCAATCTGCCTTTGTTGATCAGCAAGATCGAGATGCCCCTGGTTTTGTGCATTCAGGCCCTGAGTTAATGCGGCTAATGCCAACCCTAAAACCAAAGCCACTGTTGCACGAGCAATCCGTGATGGTCTCATGAATTTTTCTATAATTGTCTTGAAGCCTCCTTACCCAGCGACATTGTATCGTATAGGTATTTCGCTAACTAACACATTTTATAGCATTTTTGCAAGCCTGTATACGTATAAATGCGAATTTGAGGAGTTTTAGGAAATTATTTATTTGCATCCTGCATCATTATAAACGATCTGGAAAAGTAGTGATAAAGATTTGGGTGGTAGTATAGGTTGTTGATTAGCAGGTATTTGCGGAGTGCGATCAAAATTGCAGATTGGTTTTTTACCATTTATCGCTCAATCCAAAGCCGGGCCGGTTCCTCAACCCGAATCTGGGGTGTACCTTCGTGATCGTCAACTACTCCTTCGACGCATACTCTGCGATCGGCATACAGTTCTTCCGGTGGCGAATCCCATGCAGAACGGGCCTCACCCCAGATGACGACGGTAAAAACCGCGTCCGGATGAGGTCGTTCAAAGTTCAGAAAGGTAGGCTCCCCGCCGACATCCGGCCGGTATGTCGCAGATGCTACCCGGCCGCATACCTCGGCGCGCTGACCTACATAGTCTCCGGCCTGCCGTGCGCTGATTCGCTCGACAGGGCCGTCTGTGCCTTCTGGTGAAATTACACGGGATAACACTAAACCCAACAGCATGATAAGCACTACTGCGGGCATCAGGTACTTCAAAAGATTACGGAATTGCTGCATACTTAGAATTTAGGCAAAGAGTGAAATCACCCCAAAAAATAAGGTATCTGCCGGTTCCGGTTACTGGTTACTGGTTAATCAATCGTTAGTAACCGTTTTGGAAAAGTTGACGTTTCGTTCTTCGAGGTAACCTATGATATAGTCAAAACACTCCTGCCGCGGGCCGATCAGTTCGGGCGGGAATACGCCCTTGCTGGTGAACCTGCCATCGAGGATCATGTTAGCTGCAGCGGCGGCCGTATAACCGGTGGTTCGGGCCATTGATGAGACGTTAGTTTTCCGGCAGTATTCATCGTACAACTCATAAACTATGTTTTCGGTTTGATCTCTCCCGTTTTTACCCCTTAGGGTGACCCGCATGATGGTAAATTCTTCTTCGTGTTCATCAAGTTTCCACTCGTCGGTTAGCACTTTCGCTGAAAACTGCAAGGGGGATATTTTTTGGCCATTTAAAGAGAGTGGTTCCTCATCGAAGAATCCGCTTTTTTTCAGGACTTGTATGTATTCGACGTGTCCCGGATAGCGCAATGTTTTTTCTTTGAGATTGGGTATGTGGGACATAGTAGTTAGTATTGATCGCAACCCGTCGGTGTTGAAAGACTCCAATGTACCCACCTGTTCAAATTCCACGAATTCACAATCCGAAAGCGGTTCTTTGGTAACCATGGTCCCGTTTACCATATATCGGGCCGGGCGGATGTACTCCTCGATCACGTCGACCGGAGAGAACGGAGCTTTATAGCAGAACGGCCACTTCTTCACTTTCGGCAATCCACCGACCAGGCACTCAAAGTCGGTTAACTTGAGTTTTTGATCATAATACCCCAACAGCAGGTTGTCCAAACCCGGGGCAACACCACAATCAACTATCGCAGTTACGTTGTTGGATTTGGCCGACGAATTCAGACTCAGTACGTTTTCTGATGAGAAGGAGATATCAATCACATCTATGCCGGACTCGATGATCGTTTTCAGAGATTCAAAACCCAGAAACCCGGGGACTGCGCAAACCACCAGATCGAAGTCGGTTACGGTATTTTGAAGACGGGTTTTATCTGATACATCAAACTCAAGAGTCTCTATATCAGCGGCTTTGCTTTTAACCCGGTTCAGGGCTTCCGGGTTGATGTCTGCAATGGTGACATTATGCCGGGAACTTAGATCAAAGGCGATGGCACTGCCGATCATCCCGGAACCTAAAATGA
>SLQI01000309.1 GCA_007131535.1 Balneolales bacterium
TATTTAGTGGTATCCCAAAAAAATATTATTAATGACGTATTTATCTACCGAAAATCTTTCCAAAAACTACGGGCTGAAGGTACTGTTTGAGGGGTTAACCTTCGGTCTTTCAAAGGGGGATAAAACGGCGCTGATCGCTCCCAACGGTACCGGAAAATCCACGCTGCTATCGATCCTTGCCGGAAAGGAGGAGCCGGATGAAGGCGAAGTTATGGTGCGAAACGGAGTAAAGACCGGGTTTTTGGAGCAGGAGCCGAAGCTGGATGACCGCCTGACTGTAAGCCAGTTTATTGATCAGGGGGAATCGGAAAAACTGCGGGTGGTCCGGCGTTATGAAAAAGCCGCGAGGGATCAGGCTGAAAATTTTACCCCCGAAACGCAGAAAGCTTTTGAAAAAGCCATAGCGGCGATGGATACCGCCGGCGCCTGGGATTACGAACAGCAGATGGAGCAGATCCTTGGCAAACTCAACATTCATGACCTGCATCAGCCTATCGCCTCGCTTTCCGGCGGGGAGCGTAAACGGGTGGCTCTGGCATTTGTCCTGCTGGATGAACCCGACCTGCTGATCCTCGACGAACCGACCAACCACCTCGATGTGGAGATGATCGAATGGCTCGAGGGGTACCTGAAACAGGCCAATGTCACTTTACTGATGGTTACCCACGACCGCTATTTCCTGGATCGTGTATGCAATCACATTCTGGAGCTGGATCAGGGAAAACTCTATCATCATAAAGGCAATTACGCCTACTACCTGCAAAAACGCCAGGAGCGGGAAGAAATCGAGCAGACCGAAATTGCCAAGGCCGGTCAGCTCATGAAAAAGGAGCTTGAGTGGCTGCGCCGGCAGCCCAAAGCGCGGGGGACAAAGGCAAAATCCCGAATTGACCGCTTCCATGAGGTCAAAGACAAGGCGACACAGAGCCGGGATAATCAGGAGCTGCAGCTGAATGTCAACATGAAGCGGATGGGAAGCAAGATTTTGGAACTCAAAGAGATCACTAAAGGATATGATAATCTGGTGATTCTTGACGGTTTCAGCTATTCGTTCAAAAAAGGTGAGCGCATCGGGATCATCGGGAAAAACGGGGTAGGTAAAAGTACTTTTATCAAAATGATCACCGGAGAAGAACAAGTGGACTCGGGCGAAGTCGTCACCGGTGAAACCATCCGGTTCGGCCACTACCGGCAGCAAGGGTTGCAGTTTGATGAAGATCAGCGTGCCATTGATGTGATCAAGGAAGTGGCTGATGTAATCGAACTGGCGGATGGTAAAAAGATTTCCGCGTCCCAGTTTCTGGAGCACTTCATGTTCCCGGCCAAAATTCAGTATACGCCGGTCAGCCAGCTCAGTGGCGGGGAGCAGCGGCGTCTCAGCCTGATGATGACGCTCATCGGCAACCCCAACTTCCTGATTTTGGATGAGCCGACGAATGACCTGGATTTGGTCACCATGAATAAACTTGAGGAGTTTCTGTTGAATTTCGGCGGCTGCCTGATCGTCGTCTCTCACGACCGTTACTTCATGGATAAACTTGTAGATCATTATTTCATATTTGAGGGAAACGGGGTCATCCGCGATCATAATGGCACCTACCAGGAATATCGGGCTCAACTTGAGCTGGAGCAGCAGGAGAAAAAGCGTGCCGCCCAGGCGGAAAAACAGCAAAACAAGAAAACCAAAACCGCTGCCGAAAACTCGTCTGCAAAGTCTTCGGGGCTCAATAGTGCTGAACGGAAAGAGTACCGTAAGCTGGAAGATGAGATCAACCGGCTGGAACAGGAAAAAGAAGAACTGGAAAAACAGCTGAGTAACGGAGACCTGGATCAGCAGACGCTACAGGAGAAGTCGGCAAGATATGGTGAGATCGAAACGGAAGTCGAAGAAAAAACCATGCGCTGGATAGAGCTATCTGAAAAAGCCGAAGTTTGATTAACCGTTAACCTATTGGCGTAGGGACTTTTTTTAAACCGTAGATTTTCACGGATGGAACGCGGATTATTTTTGCCACGGATTTACGCGGGTATGCACGGATTAAATCGATTTGTTAGGGCTATGTGTAAATAACACTAAGTCCGAAACGCAGTGGAGGACGACCGAACATAGCCTGTGCCTGTGGCAGGGTCACGAGGTTCACCCACCACCCAACATCCCGAGGCAATACTGATGAACCTGCTATAAATGGCCAACGAGGGATGCACGGGAAAGCGCCGGCCATCTACGATGCGAGGACGCGTGGTGATAGTGGGCCGGTGCGGAGACGCACTCGGCCGGCTTCCGGGTTGGTTGACAGGCATCAACCTGAAAATAATCACATGATATCCGTGCATCCGTGCCAACCCGCGACTAAATCAATTTCGATCACGAAAAACCGTTGTAATCAAAAAATCACCTTTCCGGAAATATTTTAATGCTGAATAAGTATTAAGTTAACTTGTTGATAATTTATAAAAGTGGGTAACGATGGGTTCACTAACAGGAAGCCGGTATATTGCCGGCTGATTAAGCGCAATTTATCATTGCGACTCGTACTGTTATATACAACATAATCCATAATAGGTTTACCGCGGCTAACAGGAACTTTTAAAACCTCTGGACCGGCTTCATAATGCTTTTGGAACCACATAGCGGGATTCGATTTAATCGATTATTAGTTAATCATTCGGAAATTTCAACCAAAAAAGGGAACCGTCGGTTGTTTGAGGAACAGCTGGCCCGGAATATGGCTCGTCGTATCTCGGATGCCGGCTACCGCTGGGTAATTGACACCAAACGGAATTATCATCTGATCCAGATACCGGAAGATGCCGATTATGAAGACATCCGAAAAGTCCTGCAAGCTGTAAGTGAAGTTCATGGCGTCAAATGGGTTTCACCTTCGGTGTGGTTTCCTGCTTCGGAGTTCAGGCGGGAAGATCATACCCCGGATTATGAACTAATTAAAAAAACGACCCTGAAATTAGCCGATGCCTATTACAAGCCAGATGCTAAATTTGCGATTAAAGCCAATCGAAGTGAAAAACAGTATACCATCCCCTCAGATGAAATTGAGCGGTGGCTGGGAACCGAAGTCATCAACCATACCAAGTGGGATAAAGTAAACCTGAGGAACCCGGACCGCGCTTTCCGGATTCGCATATATACCCGGGATCTGTTTATCATCCCGGAGCGATACGACGGCCCCGGCGGGCTGCCGGTAAACTCCGCCGGTCATGTGCTTTCTCTGCTATCCGGCGGGTTTGACTCCCCCATTGCCAGCTGGCTGATGGCCAGACGTGGCTGCAGCGTCGACTTCATTCATTTCACGGCCAGTCATCCGCATCCGGAGTTATTTGAGAATTCCAAGATGGATCGCCTGGCTCAATGGTTGAGCAGGTTTACTCTGCAATCGCGACTTTTCCTGGTACCCTACACCTATTTCGACATGACCATGCCGGACCACAGCCGGCCCAAAGCCTTGATGGTTTTCCGGAGGTTTATGTCCCGCACGGCAGAACACCTGGCCGAAGAAATCGGGGCCAAAGCCCTGGTTACCGGTGACAGTTTATCCCAGGTAGCCTCCCAGACCCTGGATAATCTGGTCGCCAATTATGATGCGATTTCTATGCCGGTACTCCAGCCGTTAATCGGATATAATAAAGATGATATCGTAGAGCTGAGCCGGCAGATCGGAAGTTATGATCTTTCTGTTGAACCCTATAAAGATTGCTGCTCTCTCATTGCCCGAAATCCGGAAATCAAAGCAAAGGCACACCTGCTCCAGGAATATGAAGAGGAGTGGATTCCTGATTATGACAAGCTCATCGAACAAAGTCTCGGCGATGCCCTCTGTGTGGAATACCGTTGCGGGAAAAAACTAAATACCTACACAAACACCTTGGTGGTTGAAGAATGAGCCCACTCCGGATAGACACAATTGCTCAATTTGTATTTTTCAAACCTATAAACCTCAGTTCGATTAATATTTGCTTACACTACTGTCCGACTAAAAAATTTGTAATTATCCTATTACTGCTTTGTGCCACGACTGATTACGGGATGTATAATTTTTGCAGGGTAGCTAATGAATATCCATTACCGTCGGCTTCAGTGCGTGTTGCACAACTATCAAATATTTGAGATGCTTTTATAGCCGGATTCATTTCCGCGCGGCGAAGCCGCGCATTTTTACCCCACACTGCCTGTCATCTCGACTGGAGGCGAGGCTTAGATAAAGCCCCATAACTCGGTGTATATCGAGCCGTAACGGAGAGATCTTTTAAAACAAGCAACTACCTCTCCACAAGATTCTACCAACTGTAGTCAAATAAAAACAGCAGTTGATGGCTGTGTAGTTGCTTATTTGGCGACAGCTCCCTCCA
>SLQI01000089.1 GCA_007131535.1 Balneolales bacterium
AAACTCTCTGACTTTATTCAACATCTGATCCCGGTTCATATCATCTTGTTTTATGATTGAAAATTACATTTTCTCAGTCTGCGTTTTAACATCTGCTTTAGAAAACCCTCTCCCAACCCGGCTTTTTCCTTCAATATCGTGCCATTTCCCGGAACGCTGAACAAAGACAGCCGGATAGTTTATTGTGGAGCTTCATCCGTCTCAAGCCACTGCTTTGACCGATTTAGCGCTCGCTGCCATTTCTTGTAGTAAAATTCCGCCCCGGATACGTTCATCTTCGGCTGATAAGTTTTCGCGACCCTCCATTGATCACGAATCTCATCGACATTACGCCAGTATCCAACGGCCAGACCGGCAAGATAGGCTGCTCCAAGTGCCGTCGTCTCGGAAACCCTTGAGCAGTGCACCGGAATCTGAAGGATATCAGCCTGGAACTGCATCAACGTCTGATTTACCGAGGCGCCGCCGTCAACTCGCAGCTCATTGATTTCCACGCTGCTATCAGCACGCATAGCCGTGAGCACATCTCTGGTCTGATAGCCAATACCTTCCAGAGCGGCCCGGGCAATATGGCCGGATTTAACGCCGAGGGTCAGCCCGGTAATGGTCCCGCGGGCATATTGATCCCAATGAGGGGCTCCCAAACCGGAAAACGCCGGCACAAAATACACGCCGCCGTTATCCGGAACAGATTTGGCCAGTTCCTCGGCTTCTTCGATATTTCGAATAATCCCCAGACCGTCCCGCAGCCACTGAATAACGGCACCGGTAACAAATATGCTTCCCTCAAGAGCGTATTCAGCCGGCCGGCCTTCCAGCTGCCAGGCGAGGGTCGTAAGCAGGTTATGCTGCGACATCACGGGTTCCGTACCGGTGTTGAGTACCATAAAACTTCCGGTGCCATAGGTATTTTTTACCATGCCCGGTTCAACGCACATCTGCCCGAACAACGAGGCCTGTTGATCCCCCGCAATACCGCAAAGCGGCACTTTGGAAGCGAAAATAGTAGTGGCCGTCTCACCGTAATTATAACTCGAAGGTTTTATTTCCGGCAGTACCGATCGCGGGATCTCAAGCAGATCCAGAATTTCATCATCCCAATCCAGTGTGTGGATATTGAACAGCATGGTTCGGGAAGCATTGGTTACATCAGTAACGTGTTTCCGGCCACGGGTAAATTTCCAGATGAGCCATGAATCGACTGTACCGAATGCAAGATTTCCCTGCCCGGCTCTCTCCCGGGCTCCTTCGACATTATCCAGTATCCATTTGATTTTGGTGGCGGAAAAGTACGCGTCGATGATCAAGCCGGTTTTATCCCGGATAAGCTGCTCATACCCCTGCTCTCTGAGCAGTTTGCAAACATCCGAAGTACGCCGGTCCTGCCAGACAATCGCCCGGTATACCGGCCTGCCTGAGTTTTTATCCCATGCAATCGTCGTTTCCCGCTGATTTGTAATGCCAATAGCGGCGATGTGCGTTCCGTTTAATCCGGCATGCGTGGTGGCTTCTGCTGCTACCCCGGCTTGTGTGGACCATATTTCCTCGGCATCATGCTCTACCCAGCCCGGCTTTGGATAATGCTGCGTAAGCTCTTTTTGCGCTTGAGAAACAACCTCCCCGTTTCGGTCAAATATGATTGCCCTCGAGCTTGTGGTTCCCTGATCAAGGGATAAAAGATATTTATCCTGCATTTCTCCCATCTCCTGCATTTCTACTGATCTCATTTTCCGTATTCATTTTGATTGACTGTACTTACCCCGGATGTAAATTGTACAGTTTGCCAACGACTTACGGTTTTTATCTAACTCCGGCTCAGCTGAATATCGTTTCCTGAGCTGATAAATATTATAGAGAGTCGATCCCGATTTTCCGACACTTGATCATTGAAAAAAACAGGCTTCAAATTGATCCGAAAAGGACGAATCTGCCTCAGCGAAACAACAGCTCCCGGAATCGCAGAATGTTGATTTTAATAACCTAAGTCTTCCACACCGCTATTATTAGTGCTGAATTTCCGGTGTTTATGCAACTGCCTGAATTATTTTTCCCCTTACCATCGTTTTACTTTGCAGGCGTATCGGGTTTACCGTGAAATATAGATCCCTAAAAAAATCCATGCCGCCCGGCTTTTCACACCGGACGGCATTGGGTAACAGGAATAAGCTCTAACATTTACATTCACCACTCTAATGATACTCATCACTTGCATCACATTGCTTTTGTATTTCGTGTGAAAAAGATGAGCATGTGATGTACCTGATCAGATGACAACACCATACCTCCTTCTATTACAGATTTTTCCTCTCTCATAGATTTACAACTACAATTTGCGATACAGGTCTGATCAACAGAGCCGGTACCCACCATGTACAGAAAAAAAATATCTACCCTCTTGCCTAAATATTTAAATATGTATATATTTGAATAAATTATTAAACACGAATCAAAAACTACGAGTCCCTATGAATAAATTAATCGGCACATTTATCGGTATTGCAGTACTTGGATGGTTAGCCAGTGCGATTCTTACAGCAGTCCATTTCTGGGCTTTACCACTTATTCCCGAAAGCGCGCAGGCCGGCGGCAGCCTTTCCGTAATTACAAGCGAATACGGCTATCTCGGGGCCATTCCGCTGGCTTTGTTCGGCGCCATCTATTATATCGTGATGATCACCCTTGGCGGACTGTGGCTCTCAACGAAGAATGAAACCCTGGAACGCTATCTGCTGCCCATTACCGGAGTCGGAGTTGTGGCTTCGGCCGGTTTCGTGTACCTGCAGCTGGGAATTATCGGCGCAGTCTGCCCATTTTGCATGATCTCCGCCTTTTCGACCTTTGCCCTTTTCGCTATTGAATTGGTGATCAAATACCGAGGCGGTGCGCATCAGGTGCCGCCCGTATCGGCAGCCAAAGTTTGGCCAAGTGTGGTTATAGCTGTTACCCTTACAGCCATTATTGCCATGTGGAGCCTCTCCGTTCTCCCTCTGCCTATTCCCGGCGCGTAATTTTCAGATAATATTACTCACAACTCCGTGAATTCCACAAGACGGTTCAAACACATATAACCGGGAGTTGGTCGGGTCAGTGATCAGTTTTCAGTAATCAGTTATCAGTAGTTTGGCTTACATGTAATGCTTTACAAAAATTTATTACCATCAGCCCCATGTAAGCCATAACTTGGTTGATTTCTCTTTACTGATTACTGATTACTGATTACTGATTACTGATTACTGATCACTGATCACTGGCTACTGCTCCATAGCGCTGCCTCTCCACAACCATATATAACTGCCCTCACCAGAACGGAATGTACTGTTGACCACGGCTATATCACCGCCTCCGTTCACATCAAGCTTAGTCATCAGTGATCCTTGTCGGCTGCCGCTCATCCCGTACTCAGCCTGATTGGATTCCGGGACGATTACCGGCCGGGCAAACGACGCTCCCCCGTTACCGGAGGTCGTCACTCCCAGTCCACGCGCCTCCCTCATGTTATCGGGAAATAATTCCCATAAAATATACAGGTTATCATTCCGGTCGGTGCGAATGGTCGGATAATGCACACTTTCAAACTCTTCGGTATGGGCCTCAGAAAGTTCCCGGGGCTCATTAAATGCGCTCGCATCCGGTTGTTTATCAGCATAAAGAATCCGGTAGTCGCGCATAGGGCCTTCATCACTTTCACCGAAAACCAAATGCAGTACACCCCGGCTGTCAAATGTTATCTGCGGGGCGTCTGAATGTCCGTTGGTTTCAACGGCTGCTTCCGGATCATCAAAACTCTCCCCACTGTTTTTCGAAGCGGCCTGATAAATATCCCCGACAGCATCTTCACCGATACTCCACACCACATGTACATGCTGATCATGCACAGCAATTGATGGAGCACGTGCCGGTCCGGCGTGATTTTCATCCGCCAGAGTCAATGGCTCGGAAAAGGTACTACCCCCATCCGTTGATCGTGTAACTCTCAACCGCCCCTCATATTCGGTCCAGGTGATGTAGATATTTCCCTTCGGACCGATGGCAAAATCCAGACTGCCGTTATCCCACATCCGTTGCGAAAGGCGGCCTTTTCCCGCCCCGTTTTGGGTATTCGACAAATTTACCGGCTGATCGAAACTGCGGCCGCCATCCTCCGATTTGGTAAAGAAGATCTCCCCTCCATGCGATCCGCCCGAAAAAACAATATCCTGCCAGACGACATAAATTTTATCCGGATTTTCCGGGTGATGCGCTATTCGCGGAAGCCAGGAAAAAATATCGGGGCTTTGTGATACATTCACCGGCTCAGCGGGATGTTTTCGGTCGCTCTCATCAACCCGCTGAAAAAACACCTCCTGCTC